>JAUWBL010000108.1 GCA_030601715.1 Candidatus Geothermarchaeota archaeon
GAAGAAGCAGGGTCTGGATCCCAAACCGGAGATAATGATCCCCGGGACCATCCACAGAACCGAGTTAACCTATTTGAAGAAGCTGGTGGACCGGGCAGCAGACCAGGTGAGAGAGGAAACGGGGGTCGAAGTCGCCTACAGATATGGCACGATGATCGAGATGCCGAGGGCAGCGCTCACAGCGGGTGAAATCGCCAAGACCGTCGACTTCTTCAGCTTCGGAACCAACGACCTAACCCAGACAACCCTCGGGCTAAGCAGGGACGACTCTCAGGGTACGTTCCTGCCTATATACATCGAGAAGGGGATAATGCGCAACGACCCATTTCGGACCCTTGACCTGGACGGCGTGGGAAAGCTCATTGAGATGGCTGTTGACTCCGGGAGACTGGGCAATCCAGCGCTGAAGGTGGGCATCTGCGGTGAACACGGGGGCGATCCCGACTCCATAACGTTCCTCCACAGGGCTGGTCTGGACACGGTGAGCTGTTCGCCTTTCCGCGTGCCGGTGGCGAGACTCGCAGCTGCACAGGCCCAGATAGATGAGATGAGGGGCACAGAAGAGCTTTCCAGGTTCAAAGCCATCCAGGAGATCTAGGAACCTCGTCTGGCTCATCCTGGTTCCCTGTTCCATCTCTAGTTATTAGCCCTCTCTCCCTAGGATAGCCTAGAACAGACCGTGGAGTGGTGTCTGCTGGTTTCGTACGCGCCGCACTCCGTCTCGGTCTAGGGATCATCGAACCCGTGGCAACGGTCCATAACAGAATTGTGTCTCACGCGGTCCGGAATTGAGAAGCGACATAGGTGCACCGATCAGAAAAACACGACTCTTGCCGAAAGCCCCACGCTCAAACCTGGGCGCGAACCCCGACGCATCCGTCCTATTCCATCACTCCGTGGTCCAACAGGTTCCCCCCTATGAGAAGAGTCTAGGATCTCACTCGTAACGAAGGTGCATCCGTCGCCCAGGTGAAAGGCTCCCTCGGCCGTGAACTTGAGATGTTACCAATTCTCGAATATGATCGCCAGCAGCGACTGCCTGGGCCGACACTCCACCAGCCACGATCATCTAGATGCATAGTCGGCGAACAGCGTGAAGGCAGAGCTGGGGGACGTCAAAGACGTCTCAACGCCCTCTAGCAAGGCGTTCGAGCCCTGCTCGCTCGCAGTTCCAGGGATCTACTCCATGCTCTCCAGCTGGACCACTTCGGAGGGAGCCTCAAGGACCCGGTTTATGGCGATCTCGGCCACAGTGTCGCAATATCTCGCGATCTGCCTCAGACTCCAGTACATGGACCTCAATGTCACCGCAGTGGCGACCTGACTTCCGCGCTCCATTATCCTCCGCCCAGCCTCCTCATCCCTTCGCTCCACCTCCTTAGCTTCTTCGATGGCCTGGTTGGCCAGGTTGATGTTGCTGTCGAAGAGAGAATCCATGGCCATGTCCTTGATCTTGAGCACCTTGTCAGCCAGGTCCGTGAGGTCAGCAACAGTCTTGTCGTCGGGTCCACCATCGGCCATCTTGATCAACGTCCCTACGTCAGCGGCCAGGCTCTCGGCGGAGTCGGCCATCTCCTCCAGACTCTTCGCCACCGTCCTGTTCCCCACGATGTGGAGCGGCGACTGTATCCCCATCTTCTTGGAGACTCCTCTGTCGGCGACTGCTAGGAGCAGCTGACGGACGATCAACCAGTAGATCCTGTCAGCTTCGTTCTCCATGTTCGCCACCTCGGCGGCCAGTTCAGCTTTCCCGTCCTGAAGAGCCTTGATGCCGGCCTCGATCATGGACGACGATATGATGTGCAGGCGCCTCATCAGGCTGTAGACCGGGAAGTTCGTGGGATCTATGAAGTTTAGGATCTCCATGTGTTTGAGGGTCTGCTCGACCACGTTTATCCCCGTGAGGCGGCTTACGCAGTCCCTTATCTCCGCCAGATGCTGTGGACGCAGGGCGTCCTTGGAGACGACCCTCATTGTGTCTCGGCCGAGGATGTAGCTGCCTGTCAATATCCTCAAGAGGAGGTTAGGCTCCTCAATCAAATCCGTGTTGATCGTTGCCTTGATCTTCCTCCGCTCCTCCCTCTTCACCCGAGGATAGAGGCGGAGAGTACCATTCTCCTCTTTCTCGAAGGTAACGGTGTCTCCCCTCTTGAGCCCCACCTCGTCCACCCACTGCTTGGGGATAGACACGACCAAGGTGGAGTACCCGACCTTCTGAACCTTCCTGGTCTCAACATTCATCTCCAGTCACCTCAGTATATACGGTATAAATCAATACCTACAATATAAGCATTTCCATGAGTATGGGTCGTAGCGCCTAGGGCCCACCCTAGGGTTGTTCTACCCGGACCCAGTTCACACCTAGAAATCGAAAAAAACGGCTGACGGGAGCCGACGATCTCGATGGGTGCCTATGGTCCCGCGCCGATCTGCAGTTCCCTCTTGCTGTTCCAGATGCTGTACCCAATCACGACGACGAAGAGTCCCGCCAGCGGCAAAACGAGCAGCAACTGTTCTCTCACAATCAATATCACGGGCGCAAACAGCAGAGAGACTAAGTTTGCCACCTTGATCATGGGGTTGAGGGCGGGCCCGGCCGTGTCCTTCAGAGGGTCTCCAACGGTGTCTCCTACCACAGACGCTCTGTGCGCCTCGGAGCCCTTGCCTCCGTAGAAGCCATCCTCGATCTTCTTCTTTGCGTTGTCCCATGCACCGCCAGAGTTGGCCATGAAGACGGCCAACAGCTGACCGGTCAGTATGATTCCCGCCAGAAAGGCCCCGAGTGCGGCCTCGCCCAACAAGAGGCCAACTGCTATGGGGGTCAGGACCGCAAGGAGGGCGAGGTTTACTAGCTCCCTCTGGGCCGCCGAGGTACATATGCTTACAACCTTGGCATAGTTGGGGAGCCGAGTTCCTTCTCTCACGCCCGGCACTCGGAATTGCGAGCGAACCTCCTCGATGATGATCGAGGCGGCGCGGCCCACGGCCCGGATGGAAAGTGAGCTGAAGAGGAAAGGAAGGGCCCCTCCTATCAGCAAACCCACGAACACGATCGGGTCGGCTATGTTGAGTCCCATCGCCCCGAGTCCTGTGGTCTCCGCGTAGGCGCCGAACAGCGAGACAGCCGCTATCACAGCGGAGGCTATCGCGATGGTTTTCGTGACCGCCTTCGTGGTATTCCCTGAGGCATCCAGATCGGCCATAACCTGCCTGGCGTTCGGGTCTAGATCAGCCATCTCGCCTATGCCGCTCGCGTTGTCGGCTATTGGACCGAAGGTGTCCATGGAGACGTTGTTTCCTGTGAGCGTCAACATTCCAATCCCAGCCAGTGCGACGCCATAGAGGACAAACACAACACCAGCACCAGTGAAGAAGAAGACCGATCCGACTATGGCCATCCCGATCACCAGAATCGCCCACACGCTATTCTCAAGCCCCAGGGCTAAGCCGCTCAAGATGAAGGGGGCGGCACCGGTGCGCGCGGACCTGGCAACCTGGTCCACCGGCGTTCTGGACGGACTCGTGAAGTATTCCGTCAACTTGTTGAATGAGATCGCAAGCACTATTCCCGTGGTTGTCGCAAAGAAGACTCTGAGGTCGCCCACATAGAAGTAGGCAAAGATGAAGAAGCTGAAGGTTGAGATCGCAGCGGAGAGGTCATATGAGAGGTCCATCGCTCTGAAGGCGTCTCCCTTGGTGAACCGGTCAGGCCACCAGGCAACGGCGTAGGTGCCAACTATTGTGCTGATGACGCCTGCAGCCCGGACCAGCAGGGGATAGATTATCCACTTGAAGTCAAAGGGCGACAGAGCTAGGCCTAGGATCATAGCGGACACGATAGTTACCTCGTAGGACTCGAAGATGTCGGCCGCCATCCCCGCACAATCTCCAACGTTGTCGCCAACGAGGTCGGCGACTACTGCCGCGTTTCTCGGGTCATCTTCGGGGATGCCCTCCTCCACCTTGCCAACCAGGTCAGCGCCCACATCGGCGGCCTTTGTGTAGATACCTCCCCCGACTCTCATGAACAGCGCTATCAGGGTTCCGCCAAACCCGAAGCCGAGCAAAACTTCAGGGGCCATCTCAAGGAAGATGATGAAGATCAAGGTTCCACCCAAGAGCCCCAAGCCGTCTGTGAGCATCCCGGTTATGGTGCCAGACCTGTAGGCTATCTTGAGTGCTTCCCGAAAGCTCCGGCTCGACGCGGCGGCCACACGCACATTTGCTTGGACCGCCATAGTCATCCCGATTCGGCCCACAGTCGCCGAGAACATCGAACCCATCATGAAGGCCGCCGCTCTCCCGATGGAGATGGACAACTCTTCCCCAGCGAAAGCGGCAGCCAGGTAAAGCACGAAGGTGACGACGACGATGACGGGTAGGATGGATCTGAACTGTTGGCCAAGGTAGGCGCTGGCCCCCTGCTTGATCGAAGTCCAGACCTCTATCATTCGTCTGGAGCCGGTGTCCTCCCTGAGAGTCTGCCTTGCGAGCAACGCGGCGTAGAGGAGGGCAAACAGAGCTACCCCAACAACCGCCCAAAGCGCCGAAGCTTCGAACGCGGTCATCACTGGTGACACGGACATCACACTCCATCTGCTATTGAGGCGTCAGCGGATGAGATCATATCATCGTCTTGGGGTACAAAGTTGACCAGAAACTCGGACCAATAAGAGTTCGGGACGTACTCACCGGGAAAACACCCTTAGAACTGACCGAGTGGAGGCACG
>JAUWBL010000072.1 GCA_030601715.1 Candidatus Geothermarchaeota archaeon
TCCATTCTGAGTCTCCAGCCATAGGCTTATGGGCTTCGGGCTGAGACTCCTCTTCTCCCTCTCCACGTTCGAGATGGTCCAGAGATATCCGGATGGTTCTAGGGGGTAAACGTACTTAGATCTCGGTGCGGGTAAACGTACTTGACGAAGCTAGTGCACGGAAAACCATGATTGCAGTCGCGAAGAGACTAGCCTCCGTCCGGAGGGTGGAGCACCGGCCTACGCTTTTATGGTAGTAAGTAGATTGTAGGTAGTAGAGGGTCTATGTCCAAAGAAGGGAAGGGTGTTGTCGCGGTGGCCCTGAACAGGGCCGGAAAGGCAGGAGAAACCCTTGCAGACACCATAGAGCGCATACTGAAGAAGATCCGCGGCGGACGGAACGTCGTCACCACGAAGCTGACGGACAGGGACGTGGAGGTGATAGAGACCATGGTCAAGCTGGACGTCTTCGACAGCAAGTCAGAGGCGGCCGCCTTCTTCATCCACGAGGGCATAGAGGCCAGGAACGACCTGCTCGAGGGCCTGCGCCCCCTCATAGACAAGATAAGGCAGATAAAGGAAGAGGCGAAGCAGGCACTGAAACACCCCCAGACAGCGGAGACAAAGGAAGAATAACCGCACCCTCGTCGCTGCGGCGGGAGGACGAACAAGTTCCAGAGATCGGGAGAAAAAGGTTAGCGGGGCTACGCTAGGTCATAGGAATGTTCGCGACTTCGAAGATGATCTTTAGGAGGCGGCTCAGAGCAGTCATATTTCTATTCGTGGTAGCCCTCGCCACCTCCATGATCATCTCCCCCGGGGTGGCTACGGAGCTCACCTCCCAGAAGGTGGTCGACACCCTAGTGGAGAGCACGGTCCCCCACATGCTTCATAGAGTCGAGATGAAGGGTGATCCTCAAGGGAACTTGGAAGCCGTAAGCAGCGTTCTGTCGGAGATCGGCGAGGTAACAGAGCACACAACCCTCATCCTTCTGCGTCGGCCACCTTCCATCCTGTCTTCCTTCGATGACGAGAGACAGGTTTTCATGGGTATCGAGACATCCATCGTTGAAGAGGGTGTGGAATGGAGGATCCTGGGTCTACAGCTGATTGCGGGCGATTTCGGCGAAGATCCTCTTGATGTCATCCTCAGGGATTATGGAGCAGAGCAGTTGGATGTCCAGCTAGGAGACACCATCACACTCCGCTTCGATCTTTCCGACTCGCTCCCTGAAGGAGCGGAAGGATCCACTGTAGATCTAGAGGTCACGGTCTCTGGGTTGGTGCAATGGAGCACTGAGTTTTCAGGTCCCTTCAGCCAGTTGTACTTTAAGACCAGCGCCTTGAATGCACTTCTCGAACTACATCCTGAGCTGTCTGAGATCATGGGGTCCGATGTCTTGGAAGCATTCTACGAGGCCTACATCTACGTAGACAAAGATATCATCACGGTCTTCGACCTCCAGTCATCCAAGGAAAAGCTCCGGGAACTCGAAGAGCAGATAACCCAGGATCTTCAGTCAGTATCACTGATATCCGGCTACACGCAAAACAACCTCTACTACGGGATCCAATCGGCTGAAGGAGAGATAGCCTCAAGGACCTACATGATCTACGTCGTCTCGCTGCCCTTTCTCGCCCTCTCATGGTACCTTGCCTCCATCACCACGGAGCTGTCGGTGACGGAAGCCCGGAGGGACATAGGCCTCATGAAGGCCAGAGGCTCCTCCAACCGAAAGGTCATCGTAGGCTTCACCTTAAGCTACTTGATCCTCGCCCTCGCAGGAGGGACCCTAGGTCTCTTCGGAGGCATCTTAGTCTCAGCGTCGAACGCATCCCTGCCGCTCCAACAACTCCTGACCTACACCTTCCAAACCCTCACAGCCCCGGACTCCTTGATGCTGACCCTGGGCCTGGCTTCCGTCATCGCCGTGACCGTCATGTGGAGGAAGCGGAGCCTCATCGGAAGCATCACCCCCACTGAGGCGTCCCGCGTCTACTTGCCGGAGGAGGTTGAACACCGGTGGCGACCATCCAGACTGTTCTTGGCGATGTTCGTCTTGGGGACGCTGAAGATGGCGGAGTGGATCTCCGGGGTGGACCCCAGAACCCTCATCTTCCAGCCCGGCCAGCACTTCATCATCGTTTTGCTGGGACAGATCTACCTCCTCCTTAGCGGGGCGCTCCAGATACTGGCACCGCTGTTCTTCATTTACACCACCATCACCATAGCAACAAACTCGCGAAGAGTCTTGCTAGCCATTTCGAGGGTCGTGCTGAGACCTCTTCTCCGGGGGTTGAGCGGGGTCACGTCGAACTTCGTCGTCAGAAACCCGAGGAGGGTGGTCAAGGCGGCCTTCCTCGCCTCCTTCATCCTAGCCATCATGGTCTTCAGCTCAGGCCTGGTCTCCTCTGTTCTGGCCTACCAGACACGAGAACTAAGGGTTAGAGTGGGGGCGGATGGGGCCATCGTGGTGAGAGATGCGACTATCGACCCGTTGACATCGGAGCCTGCTCTACTGGGCGGGTTGGAGACGTTCGACGGTGTCGACACTCTGGCCTACGTCTATGAGGTGAAGGTTCCTCACTGCTTCGATTTCCCTTGCGATCCAGGGCATGGCGGGATCTCGGCTCTTGATCCTGAGCGCCTCTTGGAGGCGACCCATTTCGAGGATGAGATGGTCACCGGAGGAGCGGCGTCCCTTCTACAGCTGAAGCAGGAGGGAGCGGTGCTCATCCAGCAATGGCAAGCAGAGCATTATGATCTAGATGTAGGAGACCTCTTGACCCTCCGAGACGCGAACGGAAATCAGTTAGCGAACCTAACGGTGGTGGCGAACATGAACTATGCATTTGGATACGGGAACTGGGGTTTTGTCATATCTCCCCAGACAGCGGCGATGTTCATGAACGCCTCGACGCCCACCCAAGTGCGTGTATATGTCGATGTGGAAGAGGGCTCCGACATCGAGGAGACGATTCAAGGCGCGGCGGATTGGCTGAGCGAGGCCGGCGTCAACGTGGTGGACGCTAGGACCGTAGAGAAGGAGAGGACGTCCTCCGCCAACCAGGCGCTCCAAGACATGGCGGGCTGGCTCAGCTTCTTCTCCACCTACGGCGTGGCGGTGGCCTCCATAGGCCTGGCCATGCTGACAACCGTCTACGCAAAGGACCACCTCTGGGAGTTAGCGGTTATGAGGGCGCGCGGCATGTCGCGGCGCAAGGTGCTGGCCTTCACCTACGGCTCCATCCTGCCGGTGCTTCTGATAAGCCTCTTGGTTGGGGTGACCGTGGCCTCGATATCGCTCTATGGTTGGATCCGCTGGCTTCAATCACCCCCCCAGCCCCCGTACGAGCTCGTCTTCTCGCCGCAGGACCTCCTCCTGTTCTCAGCGGTCATCCTCGTGTTCGTGTTGACCCCGTTGCTTTCGGCGACATATGTTCTGCGTCACAGGGTCGTGGAGGTCATGAGGGGAAGATGATAAGGGGAGCGATACGCGTGGAGGACCTCGTCAAGGTCTACAAGACCAAGGACACGGAGGTCGTGGCCCTGAGGGGCCTCAGCGTCGAGATCGGGAAGGGGCAGATCGTCTCCTTCATGGGTCCATCGGGAAGCGGGAAGACCACTCTCCTCAACATCGTTGGGGGCTTAGACGAGCCCACGGCTGGCAGGGTCTACGTGGACGGCGTTGACATCACGAGGATGAGGGGACGTGAAATCGAGAGGTACAGGCTCGAGAAGGTGGGGTTTATCTTCCAGCTCTTCAACCTCATACCCACCCTGACGGCCTACGAGAACGTCGAGCTACCCCTAATCTTGGGCGGAAAGACGTCGGACGAGCGCGAGGCGAGGGTGGGCGAGATCTTGGAGCAGCTGGGGATAGCGGAGAGGGCGAGTCACTTCCCGGACGAGCTGAGCGGCGGCGAGAAGCAGAGGGTCGCCGTCGGGTGCGCCCTAGCCAACGACCCCAGCATGATACTGGCCGACGAGCCCACCGGGGAGCTGGACACCATCAGCGCCGAGAAGGTGATGGACATCTTCTTGGAACTCACCCGACAGTATGAGAAGACGGTGCTGGTGGCGACCCACGACCCGAGGGTCGCTCGGAGGACGGAGCTCATCTATCTGATGGAGGACGGGCGGATCAAGAGCGAGTACACCCCTACCGAGGTCCCCCCCATGGGTCGAGTCGAAGGCATCGAGGTCGCCGTCTCCGACACGGAGCAGAGCTACGTGGAGTGGGTGAAGCAAAGGATCCAGCAGCTGGGAGAAGAGGCCCGGAGCCTGCAGGAAAGGCTGAAGCGCGACGAGATAGACGCCGACACCTTCACCCAGAAGTATCTGGAGATCCGAGAGGCCACGAACGCCATGAGATCCGAACTGGTTCGGCTGGGCATCCACGTAGAATCTTGACGCTGGACGACGGGAGAAAGCGTCTTCTGCAATCGAGGTTTGGAGCCCTCGGCGAGTCTCCCACCTGTGGTTGAGAACCCTTGCCGACCGGTCGTGGACGGGCTTCTGACTCGAAGCAGAAGATCGCCGGCTGAAGCTCTCAAGGAACCGATGATCAGATCGTCAACACATCGACTCCGCACTGAGAGGCTCAGCCCCGCGTCTAGTCTTGCCTCTGTTGCTTTCTGATGCCTCTCAATAGGGTACAGACGTAAAGGGTGTGGATGCAATTGGTGCACTCGACATATCCCGGCACTCTTGGTGGCAGAACGACCAACTGGGGTTCGACATCACCGTATGCCGCAACACCAGGAGTCTGCCATCCTCCTCTCAACGTGTGTGCGTACCGGATGTGGCACCAAGTTGGCATCTACACACTTGCTCTCCTCTAGGCAGGATTGGGGTTCTTGACTACGAGTTTGGCGTCCGGAAGGAGTTCTAAACCACAGGTTGAAAACCTTTGGCGCCGGGAGGGGGATTTGAACCCCCGAGGCGTCACCGCCACAGGTTTAGCAGACCTACGCTCCCATGCTGGGATCTGCGCCTTACCAGACTCGGCCATCCCGGCCCATGTGATGGGATCTATCCCTACGAATTCAAGCTCCCTAACCTTATTTCTTTGCCTGACAGCGAACCTCAAGTGAGAGGGGATACCTTAAATCCACAGACTGCTGAATAGCACCCCATGCCGGACTTCGTGGAGCTCCTCTTCACACCCCTTGTCGGCGGCCTAAAATGCGTCGAGGTGAGCGGAGACGAGTATGAGAAAGCCACCCTCAGCGGGAAAGGCATCGATGGCTCCTCTGTTCGACTTGCCCCCATCGAGAGGAGCGACCTCTTACTCAGGCCCGTCGAAGATTCTTACTTCAAGGTGCCTGAAGAGGATGCCTCTGGCAAGGCCCTATGCGACATCTACGCCCCTGCCGAGAGGGTCGAGGACTTCGGCAAGGAGAAGGAGTACCACCTCAGCCCCAGAACCATGCTGAAGAAAGTTCTGAGAGCTAGAGAGGAGGAGTTAGGATGCCGCTTCGTGGCTAGCTTTGAGATGGAGTTCTTCCTCCTGAAGGACGGTGAGTTTCTGGACCGGGCAGGGTACTTCGCTCCCCAACCTCGCGACAGATCCATTGACCTGAGACACGAGATCCTACGTAACATCGGGAAGGCTGGCGTAGCTTGGACCTACACCCATCACGAGGTCTCCACAGGCCAGTACGAAGTCTGCCTCCACCACGAGCTCGCTCTGAAGATGGCGGACAACGCCACCAAGTTTCGGTACATCGCCAAGAACACAGCCCACCGCCGTGGCCTCAACCTAACCTTCATGCCCAAGCCGTTCCCGGAGATCAACGGTAGCGGCATGCACATCCACATGAGCCTCATGAAGGAGAAGGACAACCTCTTCTACGGCGGCGACACCGAACGAATCTCTCCCCTAGCCAAGCACTTCGTCGGAGGGATCCTCCAGCACGCCGAGGCCCTGGCAGCCTTCCTGGCCTCCTCCGTCAACTCGTACAAGCGCCTCGTCCCCGGCTACGAGGCCCCCATCAACCTGACGTGGGGGCACATGAACCGGTCCGCCCTCATCCGCGTCCCCACCTTCAACGACGCAGGGGCCGCCCGGCTTGAAATCCGAGC
>JAUWBL010000074.1 GCA_030601715.1 Candidatus Geothermarchaeota archaeon
CTTCAGAGAACGAAGCCCCGAGACATATTCGATGTCTGGTTTCTGGTGGAGAGAGAGGGCGTGGAGCTAGACATGGATCTCGTCAAGACCAAGCTGATGAGAAGTTACGAGGCAACTCCAACTGAGAGGAAGGCTAGTGCCGCAATGTACAGGGTCGACGAGATCGCATCTCGGGTGAAGACACTCACTGAAAGGAGATGGAAAATCGATCTCGGAGGATTGATGATGCGACCAATCCCCCATCGGAAGGAAGTTCTTGCGAAGGTTGTTGACATCCTCCGCGACCTGGGGAACATCAGGGTTGGCCCCTGAACCTAACTCTTAGTATATATCAAAGATCGTGTGGATAAGCTCACAAAGCCACAGCAATCAATACCTCCATAGGCTCCTGACGAGCGTGCACAAAAAATGGCTACCACCAAACTATCACGAGAGGATCCGCGCTGAAGGCCCTGGTCTTGGGCATCGACGGAGCAAGCCCCAATTTGCTAGAGAAATGGAGAGACAGCCTACCCAACCTCCGACGACTCTCCGACAAGGGCGCGACGGGCCTGACCATCCCACCCATCCCGCCACAGACGCCGGTGGCCTGGACCACCTTCATCACCGGCACCAACCCCGGCAAGCACGGCATCTTCAGCTTCGCCACCAGAAAACCCGGCACCTACGAACGAGAGATCACCAACCCAGGCCGCATCAAGACCCCCACCCTGCCCGAAATCCTCAAAAGAGCCAACCTGACCACGGGGCTCATCAACGCCCCCATGTCCCCCAAAGACACGGTCCGAGGATTCACCATACCCGGATTCCTCGCCCGAGACGAAGGAACACCCAAACCCCTCAGAATAGCCAAAAAGATCCAAAAAGAGCTCGGCCTCGAGAAGATACCGGGAGACATCGAAACACCCTACCTCAAGAACGTCCAAGACAACCCCGAAGCCCTCCTAGACCGAGCCAAAGAAATAACCCAACAACTCGGCGAAGCCGCCCTCCTGCTCCTAGAAGAGGAGTGGGACCTCTTCATGACGGTCTTCATGGCCATGGACAGGGTGCAACACTTCTTCTGGAAGAACATCGACGAAAACCACCCCAACCACACCGAGAACCACCTGACCGCCAAGGCCAGAGAGGTAATGAAGACCATCGACACCTACGTCGGCAAGATAGCAGACACCCTAGACGAGGACACCCTCCTCATCATCCTCTCCGACCACGGCTTCTGCCCCATCCACACCGAGGTCTACCTCAACAACCACCTCGAAACCCAAGGCCTAACAAAACGCCACAACAACAAGGTAGACCAACCCAACAGCAAGGCCGTCGCCTACGGCTACGGAGACATCTGGATCAACCTCCAAGGCAGAGAACCCAACGGCCAGATCAAACCAGGATCCCCCTACGAAGCCCTCCGCCGCCAGATCGCCCGATGCCTAACCCACCTAACCATCGACGGCCAGAACCCCATCAAGACCGTCAAGCGAAGAGAAGAGGTCTACACCGGACCCGAAACCCCCAAGGCCCCCGACCTCCTAGCCATCTTCAACCCCGGCTGGCAGGCCGCCCGACACCCGGAGATCCTCCCCGCGAAAGCCCACGGCAACTACGTAAACAGGACCCCCCGGTGGAGCGGAGGCCACGACGGAACCCACGACCCACAAGACGTCCCAGGCATCCTCATCGTCAACGGACCCAGAGTCAAGAAACAGCGACACATGAAGGCCAACCTGTGGGATCTGGCCCCAACCATCCTCCAAGCCCTAGGACAACCCATACCCCCACACATGGACGGAAAACCCCTGCCCATATGGGAAGAGCAACAGCGAGCCTAGAACCGCCCCAGCCCACAGCTACTCCTCCTCAGACGAAGCCGACTCCTCCCCCAGCTCCTCCAACCCACCCAACCGAAAGACCAAGTGACGACCAGCGTACCTCCCCGCCGGCTCAGGATAGTTGCTCGCCAGAACCACCGTCTTCCCGTCCTCCCTGTTCATCTCACTCAACATCCCCAACAGCATCTCCGAGCTCTCCTCATCCAGGTTCGACGTAGGCTCATCCGCCAAGACCACCAAAGGATCGTTCGCCAACGCCCTAACCGCCGCCACCCTCTGCATCTGTCCCCCGCTCAGCCTCGACGGAAGCCTATCCCCCAACCCCGAGAGATCGAACCTCCCCAACAAATCCCCAACCCTCCTCCCCCTATCCCCCCGAGGAACACCCGCATACACCATCGGCAGCTCCACGTTCTCCCGAACCGTCAGGCTCGGCAACAGATTAAAATGCTGAAAGATGAACCCTATGCTCCTCGACCTAACCCTCGAGAGCCGACCCTGAGACAACCCGCTGATCCTAACCCCCTCCAACAACACCTCCCCCCTCGTCGGCTCATCCAGCCCACCCAACAAGTTGAGCAGAGTCGTCTTCCCACAGCCCGACGGGCCCGACAACAGCACGAACTCACCGCGCTTCACCGAGAGGTTCACATCCGTGAGTACCTCCACCTCGAAGGGCCCCCCCGGATCATACGTCTTCCAGAGACCACGCGTAGCGAGAACCTCAGCGGACATTCTCAACCCACCCCAGCCCATCAGAAGGCTGAAACCAAGCGGACCCCCAGACCGACACAAACCTAACTCCCTCCCGCCACAAATACACCCGGGGGACCCCTCATGTCCTGGCCACTCATCAACGCCCTTCGACCCATCGCCACCAGACGCTATGCTAAGAGTCAAGGGACCGCCGGGAGGAGACCTGTGTCGTTCACCCCCCGAGGGAAGACCGACCCTGTCAGACTCCTACTTCTCCGCATGTGCCCGGAAAATTCATCCAAAGTTTAAGTACATGAAAACTGCATCATCATGACATGGACTCCACCATGAAATTCGTCCAGACATCCCTCACGCGAGAAGAATACGAAGCCCTGAAAGAGGCATTGGCCAAGAAAGGGCTGAACATACGCGAAGGACTAAGAAAGGCCGCCCTAGCCGTGATCGCCGAAGAGCTGAAGCTCGACCCCATGGACCCCTTCTTCACCCGAGAGGCGACCGCAGGAAGCGGCAAAGGAGACCTGTCCACACAGCACGACAGACATCTCTACGGGAAAACAGAATGAGGCTGTTTCTCGACACCTCCGCCTTCATCGCACTAGAGGACCAGGACGACCACAAGCACGCCTCCGCCATCGAGTACAGGAGCAGACTCCGAGACGGGAAGACGCCCTTCCGGTCACTCTACACATCGAACTACGTCCTAGACGAAACCCTCACCCTCCTCAGAAGACACCTGGGACACTCCGCAGCCATCTCCTTCGGGGAGAGCATCAAGGCCTCGAAGGCCATCAAGACCCGATGGATCACTCCAGAGCTGGATTCGATGGCCTGGGACATCTTCGAGAAACACCAAGACAAGGAGTTCAGCTACACCGACTGCACAAGCTTCGCCCTCATGGAGAGAGAAGCCATCACCACCGCCTTCACCATCGACAAGCATTTCACGCAATACGGCTTCCGCACGGTGCCCTAACCGAGATCGGACACAGACCATGTCCTGGCTCCCCCTCAAGGCCCTCACAGCCAAGGGAAGCAGAGGACTCTACCTCCTCCTAACCATCGCCCTGGCTGCAGCCCTCATAACTGCTGCCTACGGCATCACCCAAGGACTCCACGACAAGCTCGACGACATCACGGAAGGAACCCAGACCACACGAACCATATATATAGTAAAAAGAGGAGTCGACACCCTCCAAGACTCAAGGATCCTCCCCGACACAGTCACCCCAATCCTGCAGACCCTCTCCGACAACGTGATCCCCCAGGTCAGACTCAGAGTGACGGTCGACACCTCCCTCGTCGACGCAAACCTCGTCGGCGTCGACACGGCCAAACTCCCAGGCGGGAAGATCGAAGGAGAACACCCCGCCAGCGGAGCACCCCAGATCCTCCTTGGAACCGCCATCGCCGAAACCCTGAACAAGTCCACGGGAGAAGAGCTCACCATAACCCACGGAGACACAAGCCTCCAAGCCACCATCACCGGAATCCTAGAGAAGCCCACCTCCCTCTCCACATTCATAGTAACGTCCATCGAGACCTCCAGAACCCTAGACCCCACCCTCGGCCTCCACGCCACCCTCATCGAAGTTCACCTACAAGAAGACACCAGCCCACAAGACACCATCGACACCATCAACACGGCCTTCCGAAGCCTGGAAGCCCTCCCAGCCAGAGCCCTCGGAGAAGCCGTGACCGAAACCCAGGAGAGATCCCTCAACATCCTAAGCCTGGCCTCCGCGGCCATCATCCTCCTCACCCTCCTCCTAGTCTACCAGACCACCCTCCAGATCGCCAAGGACAGCACCCACGAGATCGGAATCATGCAAGCCCTAGGAGCCACCCCAGCCCACCTCACCAGATCCCTCGCAGCCCAAGCCCTCCTCCTCACAGCCCTAGGCACAATCCTAGGAACAGCCCTTGGCGCACTGCTCTCCAACGGCATCTCCCTAACCCAGCTCCTCCTCTACCCCAGAGCCTACGTCCAACCCCACCTCACCCCTGACCTACTCCTCCCCCTCGGCCTCCTCCTCACAACCACCTCCCTAGCCTCCCTGACAGCGATCCGCCGAATCGTCCACCTCACCCCCAGAGAGGCCATGACCCAATGACCAGAAAACCCTCCAAGAACCTCCTAGTCGCCCTCATCCTCACCGCCACCATGGTCTCAACAACCCTCACCCTCCTCACCGGATACCAAACCCTCACCACCACCTACCTCGGAGAAGGAGACAACATCCTCGTGGTGTCCCAGGCCGGCGCAACCACACCCCTAACCAGCACCATCAAACAAGACATAGCACAGAGCCTCCTCGCCGTCCGAGGCGTCACAGCAGCCAGCCCCGAGACCCTCCAACCCCTCATCATAAACGGACAGACCGTCCACAGCCGCGGCATAACCACCGCCTTCCACCAACTCCAACCCATCGAGATCAGAGCAGGAACAACACCCCTCGAACACGAGCTGGCCGCCGCCCTGGTGGGCCACGAAGCAGCTCAGAGACTCAATCTACACGTAGGCGACTGGATGACAGCCAGAGGAGTATACAAGGAAGGCATGATCGAGCTGAAGGTAACGGGCATCTACGCAACCGGTCTACCCTTGGACCAAGAGATCCTCATCCCCCTCGAAGCCGCCAAGCCCCTAGCCTTCGGCTCACAGGACGCAGTAACCCTGATACGCCTCCTAACAGACCCCACAACCCTAGACCAAGAAGCCCTCCAAACAGCAATCGACGACATCCCATCCCCCACCTACGGACCAGCACCCACCTACATCCAGAGCTACCTCGGAGACGCGGCATCCCCCATACTCTTCGCAGCCCTAGCCATCCTCGCCGTGGTCATCCTCCTATCGACCATCACCTCCACCACCATCGTCTCCTCAACCATCCACCAGCAGAGAACCCAGATAGGCATAGCCCAAGCCCTAGGCGCCACCCCCAGACGAATCATACGAACACGGAGCCTCACGATCCTCACGACATCCCTGGCCGCAGGCACACTAGCCTACCTAGCTGGCCTGGGACTCTCCTACCTCCTCACAGAGACCCAAACCATCCTCCTAGGAGGATACGCCCCCATCGTGACGATAGACCTACGAATACTGGCCGCAACCATCGCCATCACCGCCACAGCGGCCCTCCTCGCCTCCACCGCTACCCTCAGCCACCTAGCCAAGCTAAGGCCCATCGAAAACCTCAGGACGACACCCCTCCTAGCCAACCCACCCACCATCGCCCTCCTCAAGACAACCCTCAAGTACTCGACCCTGGCCTTCATGATAGGATTCCTGGTCAGGATCGTCCCTGAGCTCCTCATGGGACCCTACCCCATAGGCTACGACACCATGGCCTACGAGCTCCCCAGCCTCTTGATCATCAGCGAACACGCCCCCATCCCCGAAGCCCTCCAGAGGATCCAGCTCGGCCCCTTCCTCTTCGCAGCCGTGG
>JAUWBL010000071.1 GCA_030601715.1 Candidatus Geothermarchaeota archaeon
GGGATACAAACATTCGTCGGCTCCAATTCCGCCTTATCCTAGAAATCAGAGAGAAATAGAAACGTGTGGAAAAAACCTGGGAGGATGATCCTTGGACTTCCCCCTAGTTCACGTCAGCGGGACGTCCCACCTATCGTGCAAGCACGTGGTTCGGCTAGGAGACGACCTCTACGTTGACGGCCCTAGGGCCTCTGTCCGTCTCTTCTATGTCGAACCTGACCTTCTCTCCATCTTTCAGGAAGCTCCTGTCCCTGATGGCCGAGTGGTGAACGAAGACGTCCTTCTCGTACTCGTCGGTGCTTATGAAGCCGTACCCTCTCAGGTCTAGCCACCGCTTGACTGTGCCTTCCGCCATGCTTTCATCTCCTTTCACTACTGCAACCCGTAAGACCCTGTGAGAGAAAACTGCCCGTGAGAAGTCTGTGCCTCAAGAAGTTTCCGTGGTTGTCTGCACTCTCCTCCTTCTCGCAGAGATCTAAGTCTACGAAGGAACCACAGAGACAGGCCGGCTGGAGCCAACCAGCTTCGCCCACCGAAATTTTTTTTTTCCTCTTCACACACACGCACGGAGGGGGAACGAAAGGAGCGGCGGAGCCTAGACCCACCCCCTCACCTTCATGGCCTCAGCCACCCACATGATAGCGTATATATAGGCACCCGTCCTCAAGTCCACCTCGTTTTCCTCCTTTGACCACCAGACCCAGTCAAAGGCTGCCGTCATAACGTCTCTTAGCCGGGCGTCGACTTCACTGGCCGTCCAGTAGTAGCTCTGGAGGTTCTGAACCCACTCCAAGTAGGACGTCGTCACCCCGCCCGCGTTGGCGAGAACATCAGGAATCACCTCAACACCCCTTCCACCAAGGATGTCGTCCGCCTCCGGCGTCGTGGGACCGTTGGCCGCCTCCGCCACGAGCCTAGCCCCTATCCTTCCCGCGTTCTTCCCCGTTATCTGGTTCTCCAACGCAGCCGGCACCAAGACATCCACGTCCAGCTCCAGCAGCTCCCGATTCGTGATGTTGTCGCAGCCCGAAAAGTCCCTCACGGATCCCGTCTTCCTCTTGTGTGCCGACACATCGGAATACTTGAGCCCGTCGTTCGACAGGATCCCACCCTTCGAATCACTGACCGCAACCACCGTGGCTCCCATCCGCTCCAGGAACATGTGGCTGTAGGACCCTGCGTTACCGTATCCCTGAACCGCAACACTGGCCGTCCCCAGGTCGAAACCCAGCTTCTTCATCGCCTCACCCACCACCAAGGAGAGCCCCCTAGCGGTAGCCGTGTCCCGCCCCAGCGAGCCCCCCACTATCAAGGGCTTCCCCGTTACGACGCCGAACACGTTGTGTCCGCTAATCTTGGAGTACTCATCCATGAACCAAGCCATAACCTGCGAGTCCGTGTAGACATCCGGAGCGGGGATGTCCCTGTGCGGCCCCACAACCTCCGCTATCGCGGAGAAGTAGCCCCGCGAAAGCCTCTCCAACTCTCCTCTCGAAAGCGCCTTCGGATTGACCACCACACCACCCTTCCCCCCGCCGTAGGGAAGGCCCGCGATTGCGCTCTTCCAGGTCATCCACATCGAGAGAGCCATGACCTCCTCCACTGTGACGTCTGGGTGGTAGCGAACACCCCCCTTGTACGGCCCCAAGGCGTTGTTGTACTGACTCCTTATCCCGTGAAACACCCTCACGGAGCCACTGTCCATCCGCACCGGAAAGTACACGCTCAGAACCCTCTGAGGCCTCCTGAGGATCTCTAGAACGTTGGGATCTAGATCCATCGCAGCAGCCGCACGCTCCAGCTGCTGCACCCCGATGTCAAAGGGACTCCGAGTGACCTCCAAGGACGTAGACGTAACCGATCCCCCAACCGACACCCCTCTCTTAACACTCATCGAGAACACCAAACGAGATCGATAGCCCAGCCCGTATAAGATTTCGACGCCCGCGACACCCTCCGGACACCACACCACATCGCTAGAGTGTCAGACCGCTGCTGTGGAAGGGCTTGATGCGCGACTCCGGATTCACGTAGTGCTTGGCCACATTGACGGCCAAAGCCGCTTGGGCGAAACCCGTCGCGAGGAGCTTCAGCTTCACCGAACCCTCCTGCGACACAGCATCCCCCGCCGCGAACACACCAGGAATGTTGGTCTCCATCCGACCGTTAACGGCGATCTCCCTCCCCGAGAACTCGAGCCCCCAATTCCTCGCGGGCCCCAGATCAGTCTTGTACCCGATCATAACCAGCAGGGCGTCGGCATCCAGAACCTGTTCATCCCCGGTCTGGTTGTTGAATATGACGACCTTCTCAAGCCTACGACCTCCGCGAACCTCGTTGATCTCAAACGGGATCTTCATGACGACATCCGAGTGAAAGAGCTCCACAACGCTGCTCTCTAGCGCACGAAAGACGCCCCGCCGGTGGACAACGGTCAGATGCGAAACCCAGTCCTTCAGATTGAGAGCCCAGTCCACGGCCGTGTCCCCCCCACCCACAATCACCACCCTCTTGCCCCTCAGAGCCGGCCTGTCCCCAACATGATAGTAGACCCCACGACCCTCGAACCCCCCTATCCCCGGTCTGTCCAGCTTGTTCGGAGAAAAGGAGCCCACACCCACAGCGATCAGCACAGCCCTCGAGAAATGGCTTCCCCCATCGGTGTCGACCCTAATCGTTCCACCGGATACATGAGCGATGTTGCGAACGGTCTCCCCCAGGCATAGGGTGGGTCCAAACTGGTTTGCCTGATCCAACAGGTTCTTGACAAGGTCCTTGGCGAGAATGCGACGGTATCCAGGAGAGTCGTAGATGAACTTCTCCGGATACAGGGTGATGAGCTGTCCTCCTGCAAGGGGCAGGGTGTCAATGATCTTCGTCTTCATGTCCCTCAGACCAGCGTAGAAGGCGGCGAAAAGACCCGTAGGGCCGGCGCCGACGATCGTCAGGTCGTAGAGGTCATCGCCCTCGAGAGAGATACCACTTCCACCCATGAACCACCACCAACCCCGAGCAACAAAGAGGTGTAGGTCAACACAAGAAAAGTCGTCCGCTCTATCTGACCGAAAATAGCTACCAGCACGCGACGGAGTGTTGCCTGGTTGAGAACCCCCCGTTCTCCACCGAGACTGGGCAAATCCCTCCGAAAGCGCTGCAAACTGGCAAGGGAAATCACTTGGCTGAGGCCCCCAACGTACTAAAATCCAAGGGAACCAGTAGTCCCATTTGTCGTCCAAGATGACCCCCCGTCACAAGAGTGTACCGGAGAAGCATCGAGCGGAGGCCCCGGGAACCCTGAGAGCCGCCGTAATCACTGTCTCAGACCACCGGTTCGACCTACTCTGGAGCAAAGGAAAGACCATCCAAGAGCTGGAAGACAAATCCGGGGAGAAGGCGATGACCCTACTGGAGCAGGCCGGCCATCAAGTAGTCTTCAGAACCCTGCTCCCGGACCACACGGGAATGGTCTCGTCGACCATCGACCACATCGTGGACTACTACGATGTGGACATGATCATCACCTCGGGAAGCACAGGCATCTCGCCCCGGGACATCGCCGTCGAAGCCATGAGGTCCATTATGGACAAGGAACTAGAGGGCTTCGGCGAACTCTTCAGGAGGCTCAGCTACGACAAACAGAAGGACCTAGGGGCGGCGTCCATCCTCTCCAGAGCCACGGCGGGAGTCTTCAAAGGCACCCTCATCTTCTGCCTGCCGGGATCCCCCCAAGCCGTGGACACGGGCATGAGAATCATACTCCAAGAAATCGGTCACATGGTCAGCGTGGCTCGACAGAGCCAAGAAACCACCTGAACAGCAAGAGGCACCGATCGACGGCTCAGCTCGGACGCAGACACTGTGCCACAAGGCAGGACTTCCAACAGTCTACGAGGCTTTAAATAGAGACTTCGTCATTTCATACACGTCTACGTGGGACCCAGTCAATACTAGTGGGAAATCCTAATGAGAATCCGATCCATTCTCACCGTCCTCCTGCTGATAATCGCTTCCACACCGTACATTAGAACCACGCTCGCCCAAGACGAGATCGTCCTTTCAGCCTTCGCAACCGCGACACCTACCATAGACGGAGATCTGTCATCATTCCCTGGCGAGTGGACAGACACTATTGCACAACCATTCGAGTTGACGTGGCTAGGGCAAGATCACAACGCCACCCTCTATGTCAAGAACGACTTGGCGACGATGTACATCACAGTTGTGATCGAACTCGAGAACTACAGCGACCTCGACGCCCTGTTGATCTCCTTCGACCTAGACAATGACGGTCAAACATGGCGAGAGGGCGACGACACGGACGCATTGCTCGCTACGCCTGGAGGCTTAGCAATGGACGGATACTTCGACCCAGCCAAGGAGTTCCCGGCAAGGGACGACCTGGACAGCGGCACGAACGACATCGAAGCGGCCGTTGGCCACACGAACCCAGCTGGGGTGGGCAACTACACCTTCGAGTTCAGCCACCCGCTCTGCTCAGGAGATACAGGTACCATCTACGCTCACGACTTCTGCCTCTCCGTAGGGGACGTAGTCGGATTCCAAGTGACCTATTTCGACTGGATGGACGGCACAGCCCCTGAAGCCAACTGGCCCGAACCCGGCCTCGGAATGATACTAGTTGCGTCCGCTGCTAGGGTGACCCTCACCATAAACGGCGAGGAATCAGACCCCAGCACGCCAGCAATGTGGGTCTACCTGCCTCAGGGCACCGAAGTGCTGTTCCGGGTTCTTACAACGGGATACACCTGGTCTGAAACGATGGTCGTCAACCTGACCGTCGTCTACAACTCACCCGATGGCTCGCTAATGGAGAATGTGTATTGGAATGTCTCGATGTCTCTCGTTCTGACCACCGACTCGGTTCAACTCTGGGAGTATTCCCTTCCGGGAGACGAGACGATGAGAATCGGCCACTATGACGTCACTGCAGCATGGGCCGATCCCCAAGACACGCCCCTAGAGCCGACCGTTGCTGGCAAGTTCGCCGTCCACTACGTGATCTTGGGCGACGTCATGCCGTTGCAGAACAGCTACACATATGGAGAACTTGTCGTGTTTAAGGCGGTCAACGGAGGCCTTTCTGACCTGACGGGTGAGACGCCCTTGGTCGTAATGATAACGATGGAGATCCTCGACCCCACCGGATATCCCATCGCCAGGCTTTTAGAATCTACTGGTCCGGACGGAAGGGTCCGGGGCACAACGGTGAACAGCGTCGCCCCCTACTGGCCCTATCCCCCCTACTATCCCTGGGGCCAAGTCGTCTTCGGGTTCACGATTCCACACGGGTCCATCGAGGGAAACTACAGCTACCAGGTGACGTTCCAAACAGACACGACACTCGCCCTCGGGTTCCTTGACGGTCTCGACCTAGTTTACACGTCCATGGAAAACAGGAGCGGGACCTTCGAGGTTGAAGCCCTCAGACTCCTAGACGTCGTCGACGCAATATCCGGCCTCGGGGACAGCATTCTGACTGTCCTATCGGGTGTCGAAGCAAACGTGCTTTCAGCCATCGATGACCTATCGACCAAGTTGGACGAACTGGAAGCCAGCATACTGTCAGCCATCCAGGAAGTCATGAGCGGGCTGGAGGAAGGTTTCGCAGCGATGGAATCCGCACTTTCTGAGGTGAGGTCGGATATATCCTCAGCCGTGGAAGCCCTCTCCGACAAGATAGATGACGCATCTGATTCTGTCACATCCTCTCTTGTGAGCCAGATCGAGGCAACCGAGGCCGAGTTGCTAGCAGAGCTATCCCATACGCAACAACTCATCAGCGACACAAGAGGTGACATCGACGCTCTTGGAGCTGTTGTCGAGGACAGGTTCGACACAATCGAGGCTCAGATCACCAATGCAACACGGGACATCACGTCCGATGTCAGCTCCGCCGTCAACAGCGCCCAGACGACCATAATCTCCAGTCTCATAGACAGAACCGGAGCCCTAGAGCAGGTCGTTACACAGAACTTCAGCGACGCATCCACGTTCACTCTGGTGCTAACTCTCCTCGTAATCATTACGCTGGTATTGGTGGCTATCGCGACCGTCCGGGTTCTCCGTCTGAGACCCCCTGAGTGAGTTTCCCCCAGAAAACGGCCTGTGTGATAAATAAT
>JAUWBL010000053.1 GCA_030601715.1 Candidatus Geothermarchaeota archaeon
CAGAGTAATCTTCCACGTCCGAAGTGCCCCATGGATCCAGCCTTGTGTTGCCGTTCATCCTCCTCTAACACTCGTCGTCAAAGACTGGCATTGCTGTCCATGTGGGCAGGAATGGCTATCAAGAATAAGCAATAGGACCTATTATTCTGAGAAATCGATCCACGATGCCTATTTCCCCCGTTGAAGGACTCGCCCCTCCTCGTCCATCTCACCAAGTCTTATCCAGCTAGCAGATATCCGTCTGCCGTCCTCTCCCCTGACCATCTCAACAACCACTACTCTGAGACCTGTCAACCCTTTCTCGGAGCGAAGCCTGTTTATCTCTTCTGCCACCTTAAAAGTTTCCTCGCTGACCACGATTGCCTCGATGCCGCCGTCGCTGGTGGCTGGGCCGTAGGGGTCATCTATGGGAAAGATGAAATACTCCTTTTCCCCCGCGTTTTCTTCAAAGAACTTTCTCAGCGCTGCCAGTCTCTCTCCGTATGAGGATATTCTTCTCCCCTTTCTCAGTTGAGCGAACTCGTCTGTGGCCAGTCCCACTAGGATCTCGTCTCCTTGAGCAATTGCCCTCTTGAGGAGGGTCTTGTGACCTCTGTGTAGGATATCGAAGGTGCCTCCCAGCACTACCTTCACCATTTTCCGCTTCTCCGACCCTGGGGCCACTACTACACGAAGTTTTGTGTGTCCAGCTTTCTTTTATCGAAAGATGGTCAAGTGGATCTGAAAGGGAAGGCGTCACGGTTGGATGAGGACCGGCTTGAAACTCTTCTGAGGGCTGGAAAGATCAACGCAGAGGCGTTGCGTCGCGCTGAGACCTTCATCAGATCCCGCAAGAAGGTCAATCTGTTGGAGCTCTGCGACGTTGTCGAAGAGTTCATCATCGAATCAGGGGCCTTTCCTGCCTTCCCGTGTAACATAGGGATAAACGAGGTTGCAGCCCACTTCTCTCCTCTCCGCAAGGAGGATGGTGACCTGCCTCGGGAAGGAGTCGTCAAAGTCGACGTTGGAGTTCGGATAGATGGTCATATCGTGGACTCCGCCATTAGCCTGCCTCTCTCACACCCTTTCCGTGAGATGGTCGAAGCTGCCCGAAGCGTTCTCGCGGGAGCCATCAACGCCATATATCCGGGTAAAAGGACGGGGAAGATAGGGGAGCTGATTGAAAGAGCTGCTAGTTTGCGAAACTACCGACCCATCAGTAATCTTTCGGGGCATATGATAGGCGAGTACAGCCTGCACGCGGGGAAGTCGATACCGAATGTCAAGCGCCTCGTCTCGCCTATGATAGAGGTTGGAGAGGTCTACGCCGTGGAGCCCTTCATCACCCTCCCGAGGGCTCAGGGTCGCGTTATAGACAGACGTGACGGAACCATCTTTCGAATCGGTAGGTTCAAGAAGCCGAAGGACAAGAAGCTGGGGCGGCTCTATGATAGGATCCTTCGGAGATGTAGGGGCTTGCCATTCTCTCCTCGGTGGTTCGTCGACAGCGAGATGGCGTTACCCGAGGTTCTTGGAGATCTTGAGCAGTTGCAGAGCGTAGGTATCGTACGTTCGTATCCGATGCTGGTCGAGAAAACAGGTATGCCGGTGGCGCAGTACGAACACACCGTAGTCGTTGAGGAAGAGGGAGCGCGGGTTCTAACGGGATGAGATCTTCTTCGGTTCGGCATAGATTCCCTTCATGGAGAGGGTGTGATCGCAGCTCTTGCAGTTCTCGTCTGACACCTTTCCTATGAAGTCACCTTCCCTGTATGAGCGCACCTCCTTTAGGTTGCAGGATGGGCACACGAGTTCTGTCTGAGCGTGTGGGGGTTCGATGCGTAGCCGTCTACCTTTTCTGATTGAGTCGACGAAGTTCATGACGATGAAGGCCACGAACACCAAGATGAGAACGTAGATGAACGACTCTCCACCGATCTGGTTGACAAAACTCGAGGGTTCCATCCCATTCACTGGGCTATGCCGATGCTGTTTCCTATTCCTGCGATGATGACGGTCTGTCTTTTCTTTGTGTTGTCTCTGATGATCCTCCTTATCCTGTCGATGACCTCTTCAACCGAGTCGTAGAGCTCCTTCTTCATCAGCGAAACCGCGTCGGCCAGAGACTGTTTGATGATGATCGCGTGGAGCGGGATCTGGTACTCAGAGGCCTGCTCCTCGATCTTGAACTTCTCCACACCTATGCCCCCTATGGCGGCTCCGACGCCTTCGGCTATGTCTCCCAAGTCCTCTCCCTCAAGCTTGAGGGCCCCGTCGACCATCACGATGAGCTTCACCTTCTTCTTGTTTTTCTCGATCAGCTTCTTCACCGCCTCGCCGGGTTTCCCCGTGTTGCCGCCTGGACCGACTGCTTTCACAATCAACAGCTTCCTCCCCTCGAACTTCGACTCTGCCACAGCGGTCTCTTTGGCGATCTCTGTTGTCTCTGCTCCTCCTATCATTGTCAATGCAACCAGAGCCCCGATACCGTCTCCAATGGGCTGGCCGTTCCGGAAGGCGTGGATGGCGCTTAGGTACGCTCTGGCCTCTATCATCACGAGTGACATGATCATCTGAAGCTGGATGATGAGGTAGATGTTCCCCGTCTTCTTTCCAAGAAGAAAGAAATGTCTCAGAATCTTGTAGATCTGCTCTAGCGCTGCCGTGGCCTCGACGAGGTTTTCGAGGTTGCGGGCGTCGGGGTCGCTGAGGTCAGGCACGAGGGTTTTCACTTCTCGAATCAGCTTGTCATCTCGCACGTCGAGGATATGCTCCACCTTGGCCACGATCCCGGCGGGGTCCATCGATTCGGGCAGGATTGTGAAGTAGTTGAGCATCAATTCAAGGCCCTTTTTCGCGTCCTCTATCTTGGCTCCGGCCTTGCTCAGAGTGGTCAGGGTTTGATTCTTCGCGAAGTTCCTCATCTTGTTCAGCTGCTTCAGGTGACCTCTGATTTCGAACATCGCCATCTGCATCTGAAACTTCTGACCGTAGAACAGGAAGAAGAGGAAGGGCAGGTAGAGGATGATCATGGTGAAGATGCTGGTTTCTCCGCCCAAGCCTGGTATCTGCTGTATGCTCGCTGGAACCACTGTTGTTGTGCCTCTGCTCTAGGTGGTAGTCGGCATCCGGGTTTCACAAGGGCTCTCGCACGTTGCTAGTCCCAGACGTGGCGCGGCTTAACTTCAGAGTTCGGAATGGGATCTGGTGTACCCCGCACCCTGTGGCCGACCACCAAACTACCTTACAACCCTGTCGACGTATAAAACCAAGAGAGGGAACGCTTTTTCCCGATTCAAAATCGGTCTTCTGGCTCTTCCCCGTGGTGCGGAGGGTGGGATTCGAACCCACGGACCCCTTCGGGACGAGGTCCTAAGCCTCGCGCCATTGGACGCTGTGCGTTGACCGGACTAGGCGACCTCCGCACATCATTCAACGGAGAGACATCCTAATTACTGAGCCTTCAACGTCCTGAAACTCGCGATCTTAGTAAGGATGGACAGTCTCTGACGCTTTTTTGGAATGAGTGATCTAAGCCTATGTAGCGCGTGCGAGAGTAGGCGTATTGTAGCTTCGGTGAGTTTCACATGAGTGGCGGAGAAGTCAAGAGTATGCGGCTGAAGGTCGGTGAGGCCAAGTCGGGCGATGTAGGTCGGGGCATAGCCCGGATTGACAAGGCGTCGAGGGACAAGCTGAATGTGTCCCCCGGGGACCTAGTCGAGATTAGTGCGAAGAGGACGACAGTGGCCGTTGTCTGGCCCCTCCATCCATCCGACGAGGGACGAGACATCCTCAGAATCGACGGATTCGTCCGCAGAAACGCCGGCGTCTCCATCGGAGACACCGCGAAACTGGAGAAGAAGGCGGCGGCGAAGGCGAAACAGGTTGTCGTAGCACCGACCCAGCCCATCCGATTCGGTCAAGACTTCCATCAGTACGTCAAGCAGCAGCTTCTCGGAAGGCCTATAGGACGTGGAGATGTCGTAATCATACCCGTTCTCGGCGAGGCCCTCCAGATGTTCGTGGTCTCGGTTAACCCGGGTCCGTACGCGCTTGTCGATCAGAACTCCAACGTGACGGTTCGAGCCAGTCCGATGAAGGAGGCTGAACTCCGGATCCCGAGGGTGACCTATGAAGACATCGGGGGTCTTCAGAAGGAGATCCATCGGGTGAGGGAGCTAATCGAGCTTCCCTTGAAACATCCAGAACTCTTTCGCCACCTCGGGATCGAGCCCCCGAAGGGGGTGCTTCTCCTTGGACCCCCTGGCTGTGGGAAGACCCTCATAGCTAAGGCAGTCGCCAACGAGTCGGGCGCCCACTTCATCGCCATAAACGGTCCTGAGATCATGAGCAAGTGGTACGGAGAATCTGAGAAGCGGTTGAGAGAGATCTTCCAGCAGGCTGAGGAGAATTCTCCGAGCATCGTATTCATCGACGAGGTGGACGCC
This sequence comes from Candidatus Geothermarchaeota archaeon, assembly GCA_030601715.1. Taxonomy (GTDB): domain Archaea; phylum Thermoproteota; class Nitrososphaeria; order Geothermarchaeales; family JAUWBL01; genus JAUWBL01. The sequence continues at coordinate 4,428 of JAUWBL010000053.1, forward strand.
GTGGCCCCTCGACGGGAGGAGGTCACAGGTGAGGTGGAGAAGAGGGTTGTGGCGCAACTCCTCAGTCTAATGGATGGCTTGGAGGCTAAGGGAGATGTCGTGGTGATTGCGGCCACCAACAGACCCGAGGCGGTGGACCCCGCCCTAAGAAGACCCGGGAGGTTCGACAGAGAGATTGTCATCGGTGTCCCCGACCGAAACGGTCGCAAGGAAATCCTGCAGATCCACACGCGTAACATGCCCTTGACCGAGGAGGTTGATCTCGACGAGCTGTCGAGGATCACACACGGTTTCGTGGGTGCTGACCTTGAGGCTCTGGCCAAGGAGTCCGCGATGCACTCTCTCAGAAAGTTTTTGCCCAAGCTGGACTTGGAGAAAGGGACCATACCTGCGGAGGTGCTGGAGGAGATGAAGGTCACCAAGGAGGACTTCAGTAGCGCAATGGACGAGGTGCAGCCTGCAGCCCTCAGGGAAGTCTTCCTTGAGATTCCAGATGTCAGGTGGGACGATATAGGCGGCCTCGATGAAACGAAGCAGAGGCTGAAGGAGGCCATAGAGTGGCCGATGAAGTACCCGGATCTCTTCGTACGACTGGGGGTTCGCGCAGCCCACGGTCTGCTTCTCTTCGGTCCCCCGGGTACCGGGAAGACGATGCTGGCCAAGGCGGCGGCCACTGAGAGCGAGGCAAACTTCATCGCCGTGAGGGGGCCTGAGGTCCTCTCCAAGTGGGTGGGGGAATCTGAGAAGGCGGTGAGGAAGATCTTTCAGAAAGCCCGTCAGTCGGCCCCGTGCATAATCTTCTTCGACGAACTGGACGCTATCGCACCCAGGAGAGGTAGGGATATCTCCACCTCCGGAGTCTCAGAGAGGATGGTGAACCAGCTCCTCTCTGAGATGGATGGCATGGAGGCCCTCGGCGAGGTGGTGGTCATTGGAGCGACCAACAGGCCGGACATCCTCGACCCAGCCCTCCTCAGACCGGGGAGGTTCGACAAGCTGATCTATGTGCCAGCCCCTGATCGGGATGTCCGAGTGGAGATCTTCAAGATTCACACTCGGAAGATGCCGCTGACCGACGATGTGGACATCGATAGGCTAGCGGAGATCACGGAGTTCTATACGGGAGCTGATATCGAGGCTGTTTGCCTGGAGGCGGCCATGGTGGCCGCTAGAGAAGACATAGAGGTCAAAGAGGTGAAGATGAGGCACTTCGAGGAATCTCTGAGGGCGGTGCCGGCGACCCTGACGCCCGCCGACATTCGAGAGTATGAGAGGCTAGCTCAGAAAGTCAGCACTAGGACCAGGGAGAGGAGGGAGGTCAGGGCTCACCTAGCTTGATGCTGATTCTTCTCCCTCACGACTGCCCTTAGTCTCATTACGAGAAGCTATGGTGTGTACGGCTGACTGAAAGCTTGGTGGCATTACTTTCCACGAGGAGAAATGATCAACCCGTGTGTCGGAGAGTCGTTCGGATGACTTTGTCACCCTCCCCCAACCGGGGGGAAGATCAGAATTCGGTCTCCGTCATGAATCGTCGTATCTAGCCCCTCCAAGGAAGTTGCATTTCGACCATTGAGCATGATGTTGTAGCGACTGGTGAGATCCCCGCTCTTCGGATCCACGAGCATTTCGTAGAGCGTTCCCTCGCCCCCCGGTAGTCCCTTCAGAACGTCAACGATTCTTGTTCCCTCTGTGTTTACGTTCCTCTCCTTCCAGCCCATGCGCTCTCGGAGAGAGGCGAAGACTTTAACCGTAACTTCCGCCATTTGATGAGGTCACCACCAGTCGGTTCCGACCACGCTGCACATAAGTGGAGATTGTGCAGAAGCGTTATCCCTATTTCGGCTGGTCTGAGATCATCCTGCCGTCGGATAGAGTGACAACCCTGTTTGTAGCGGCCGCCACGTCCCTGTCGTGGGTCACGAAGAGAGTGGTCACGAGTTCCATGCGATTGACAGTTTTCAGAAGTTCGACGATCTCCATGCCGGTTTTGGTGTCGAGCTCGCCCGTGATCTCGTCACAGAGGAGGATTTCGGGCTCATTGATCAAAGATCGAGCGATAGCTACCCTCTGCTGTTCGCCCCCGCTGAGCTGGTTCGGTCTGTGGCTCATCCTTTCGCCTAGTCCCACCTCCTGAAGCAGTCGGCGGGCTCTTTCGAGGACGCTTACTTTGTCGCCCCTGATAGGCAAGGTGGGGATCAGGACATTCTCGAGCGCCGTCAGGGTTGGGATCATGTAGAACCGCTGGAAGATGAACCCGACCTTGTCCCTCCTCAGCCTGTAGAGACTTCTGTCGGGAACCTCGGTTATGTCGACTCCATCGATGATCACTCTTCCACTTGTGGGTCGGTCTAGAGCGCCTAGCATGTTGAGGAGGGTGGTCTTGCCGCTTCCGCTCGGCCCCACTACGCTCAGAAGCTCTCCCTTCTCCACACTGAGGTTTATGTCTGTCAGAGCTCGGATGGTTGTTTCGCCCATCACGTAGGTTTTGGTCAAGCTCTCCGTGGCGATAGCGTGGTCCGTACACTATTCACCTCTAATGGCTACGATGGGGGAGATCCTAGAAGCCTTGACGGCTGGGTAT
>JAUWBL010000045.1 GCA_030601715.1 Candidatus Geothermarchaeota archaeon
GGGTTGATCTCCACCTTCCCGGCGTAGAAGAGGGAGTAATCCACCGCTAGCTTTCCGAAGCGTTCCGTTTCCATTTTCTGCTTTTTCATGAACTTCTCTTCCCCTGCTGCAAGGAACCGGAATAATAGGTTCCATCAAACCTGCCGAGACCGAGCTATTTAGTAGTTCTTACCAAGTGCCCCATGGTACGTTCGATCTCGAAAGTGGCCCAGGGTCGTGCGGAACCAATCCTCTCCGGCTCGGCTCTCGGTGTGAAGAAACCTTTGGTGGTCTGCTAACGGTCCTTCGCAAGGGGGGGCTAGTTGAGGCAGCCCCGTGGAGTTCTCCAACCCCGGTGGTCCGCTACTCCATGCCGGCGTAGTGGTAGAGGAAAGAAGCCACTCCTTTCTCGAACCTCTTGATTCCTTCGACGGTGAAAAACTCATTGGGGGAGTGAGCCCTCCCAGCCTTCCCCGCACCACCAGCCACGTAGGGCAGATTCAGCGGGGGCCGATTGAAGAGGTAGAAGGGAGCGGACCCGGCGATGCGGGGCCACACGAGCGGTCTCATCCCAAGCCGCTCCAAGGCCGCTACCTTGGCTTGCACGACATCACTAGTGGGAGGCGACTGGCTCCAGGGATACATGTCATGTACCGTCATCTTGAGGAAGTCGGAGGCCCCCTGTGCCTCGATGTGTCTCTCCAGCTGTCTCACCACCTCCTCGGGGCTCATGTCTGGGAGGAGCCGGAGGTCCAGCTTGGCCCTCGCCGAGTGGGGCAGGACGGTCTTCGTGCCCTTCAAGGTGAACCCCGAAACCAAGCCGTCGATGTTCAGGTTGGGCTCGAAGAGGTACCTACGGATCAGCTCTCTTCCCGTCGCACCCTGCACGAATCGGCGTATCTTCATGCTCCGTCTCCACTCATCCTCAAACCCCGTCTTCGCGATCTCTTCGGCAAACCTGTTCTCCTCTGAGGTAGGCGGTCTAAGGTCGTCGTAGAAGCCTTCGAGGAGGACCCTGCCCTCCTCGTCTCTGAGGGTCGAGAGAAAGTGCACCAGCCGCCACACCGGACTGTCGACGGAGGAGGCCATCGAGGAGTGGATGCCGAACTCGCTGGGGCCACCCCACGCGCCCCCTCGCGCCTCCAGCTCCACGTAGACGATGCCCTTGACCCCTAGGACGATGTTAGGTCTTCCCGGGATGCTCTCCTGGGGCATCGGGAAGTACATGGCGTCTGCCTTGCTGAGCTCCTGGATGTGGTTCTCAACGAAGCTGGGAAGATGGGGGCTTCCGAGCTCTTCCTCTCCCTCGATCACGAAAACTAGGTTGACCGGGAGAGCTTCGTTCATGGCCTTGATCTCCTCGCAGACGTTGAAGAAGCCCCTCAGAGGCCCCTTGGTGTTGTAGACCCCCCTCGCCACCAGGCTCTTCCCCTCCGGGATGTCGGCCACTTCCCCGCGGAAGGGAGGAACGATCCACCTGCCTTCCTCGTCCGCCACCGGCTGAACGTCGTACATGCTGTAAACCAGGAGGGTCCTATCTGCTCCCTCCCGGACCTCTCCATGGACAACGGGATGGCCCTCCGTTGGTACTACTCGGGCTTCCCCGCCGAGTCCCTCCACGAGGGCTCGGCACAGCTCGGCCGTCTCCCGGATCCCTTCGCCCGAGGCCGAAATGCTTGGCTGCCTCACAAACTCTCGTATCTTATCGAGATGTCTGTCGAAGTTCTCCTCGATGCTACCGATTATCGCACCAATCCCGCTCAAAGACGCCGACCTCCTCCCAACCTCAGAACTATCGATGCATCTAGGAATATAGCTTCCCCCTGTCACCAGCCCTCATCGGAGAGAAGACAGAGCCAAAACGAGCGACATAGAGGCTTTGACCATCTTGCTCGAGGAGGTCCGACCGATGGAGGTCTATCTCTTCGCGTAGTCTTCCTGACAGGCCCGTAGAATCTTCACGAAGTCGCCGTAGAGTTCCTTCGACCTCACCGCGATGTAGTGAGTGTCAGCTCGACAGATGGGCCGTCCACAGAAGTCGCACCTCCTCCATGTCTTCCCTTCCGTCGTCCCGGATAATTCTTTGCCGCAATCCCTGCAAGCGTAGATCTCAGCCGGCGGGACGACCTCTCTCAGGGCGTGAGGGCTCTCCTCCTCGAGTTCAGCCAGGGAGTCGACGATGTCCGAGGCGGTTATGATCCCGACGAGCTCACCTTCGTTCAGAACCGGCAATCGCTTGATTCCCATCCTCGCCATCATAAGGATTGCCTCGTTTGTGTCCACCTCGGGATCGATGGTGGCGACCGGCGAAGACATCGCTTCGGAGATGCGAGCCTCCCAGGGCTGGCGCTCCTCGGCCACCACCTTGGAGAGCAGGTCCCTCTCGGTGAAGATACCGACAACCTTGTCATCCTGGGTGACCACGAGGCTGCCGACGTGCTCCTTCCCCATGACTCTGGCCGCCTCCTCCACCGACGACGAAGCGTCGATCGTCAGGACCGACTTGCTCATCACCTCGCTGACACGCACCACTCACATCACCATCTGAGACGATTCAAGAATATTTCGCGGTGTGATCCTGAAATCTGTCGTCGCTTATCACCGTTTCTATAGACCCATGCCCATAGCATCCAACACGTGCTGGGTGTTTTGCTAACGGCATCACGTTGGGATCCTGCGCTCGATCCATCCCTCGACATCGAGCTTGAGATAGAGGACCATAAGGCCGAGAAACGCCAAGGCAAGGAGAACGCTCATGGTGACGGATATCTGACCCTCTAGGCCGATGATGTTGAGGAAGTAGAGACCTCCCGAGGCCAAGACTATGGAGAGGGCTATCTTGCCCACGAGCAACCCCAATACAGTTTTCCATAGGCTATACTTCATGATTCCCATGGGGATGAAGATGAAGTCGTCCGGCATCGGGGTGGCGGAGCCGAAGAGGACGGCCAGAAACATGTACCTTCCGAAGACCCGCCTGACTATGTCAAACTTCCTTCTGTACCTTCCCTTCAGAACGTACTCTCTAGCACCCCTCCCGTAGAAGTAGCTGCTGATCTTCCCTAGCCCGGCGCCCAATCCGCTGAAGATGCCGAGGAAGAGGGGGTCCACCATTCCCACCACCTCAGGCCTACTCAAGATGCTCGCCATGCCAAACGCCTCCGCCCCGCTCAGGAAAGGGACGAAGCCGAGGGCGAGGCTGATGACGAAAGGGAGCAGGTATATATCGTACATGTCAGCCTGCAGTCCGAGAACAAGTGCCTCCACCGGCAGGTACAACGCGTCTTCCTCCAGCGAATCTCATAACGTAGGTGTCGATCCGGATTAAAGGAAGAGGTAGGGATTTCGCTGTCGAGTTCTCGAGCAACGAGAAGGATCAGTCGAATGTAGAACACTGGAAACGACAAAGTGGTGGTGCCGAGGGCCTGCGTTGGACCAGAGGTCCATAGCTGATCCTGTTCTCTCGACCAGCGGTTTTGCAGTAACCCCCTTTCTGGTTTGACACAGGGAGAGCGATAGAGGTCTAGTCAGTAGTCAAGGGAAAAGGATGCGGAGAGGGAAAAGGCATCATCCTCACGAGACGACACACATCCACAATGTTCTCACCGTTGGAATCAGTGTTGACTGCGGTCTACTTCACGAGACTCAACGCGGCGGCGATGTCTTCCGCGATCATTCTTCGCTTGCTCTTCTCGATGAAGAAGCTTGGACCTGCCTGCAGGTAGGATGGGAAAGCCCTCTTCCCTCGGAAGAAGTATTCCCGCCCTCGGATCTTGTACGTGGAGCCAGCGGGGATCACTCTCGCTTCACCAGCCCTCTTTGCGATGTAGTTGATGGCCCTTATTGCTACGTCTCCCATCAGCATGAACGCTTTCACATCAGGAAACAGGTCAAGTTCCTTCTCTAGTATGTGTGAGCATTCTTTGATGGTGTTCGCCTTTATTCCGTAGCCCGTCTTTCCGCATTTCACGGCGGTGGTGAGGTACACACCCAAGTCGACTATGTCCCGCATCGACGGGACACTGGCACCGGCGTCGTTGAATGCCTGAACTGTTGTCAGCTGAAACGAGGAATCCCCCTTCGCATAGTAGTAGTCGCTTGGATTCGCTGGTGCAGCTTCTGAGATCATTGCGATAGAGACATCATCCGACCTCACGTCGACGTCCGGAATGACATAGCTTTCGTGCTTTACATCAGCGCATGGAAACTCTTCGCATCCCACGCATTTGCTCACTCGCATTTCTCCGTCTGCTTCCTTGGCTCCCAAGACTCGTTCGGTCTCCGATGAGGAAGCCATTCAAGCGAGATTCAGCCCTCGGACTAAGCTCGCCTCGCAGTCGTGGACGGTCTCCTCAACCACCGACAAGGGAAGAGACGGTAGCGGCTTTTTACCTGAGGTTTGGTGCCGAGGGCCGGATTTGAACACGAATCTGCCAGTAAAGGCATCAGGTGAACGGGGATAGCAGCAACCCCGGGATGTTTGGGTAAGGCTCTTCAGCCATAGGGTACTGATTCAGCGGGTTCAGACTTCGGTCCCTCAGGCATCTTGCCGAACTGTCTCCCGACCTTGCCTATGCGGTTCTTCATCCAGCTAGACATGATCTTCCATGTAGCTGGCACCATGCGAAGTTCGACCAGTCTCTCGGATGATTCTTTCGACCTTTTCTTGACCTGGCTTCCCTCGAACCGGCTTCGTCTTGAGCCTATCTACGTAGAAAATCATTCTGCCGTCATTCGGTGATAGGCCCGTTTGATGGACGCCATCCCTGACTGCCAATCGGGTAAGAGACAACTCGTGAAGTCGAGGCTACACTTAGACGAACACACATAGACGGACAGCAGCACTATTCATGGATGGGCTGCAGCCCCCCACTCTCGTCAGGAGATAGATCCTTGACTTACAGTTACGCACTTTCTATGGCGTACAACCTTCGCCCAGCGGGCAGGATGCTCAGGGAACTCTCTCGGACTCAGTGGCTCCCGAACAGGGACATCCAAGCGATCCAGCTGCGGAAGCTCCGCGCTCTTCTCGCCCACTGCTACAGGACGGTTCCCTACTACCACAAGGTCATGAAGGAGAAGGGGATCCGCCCCGAAGACGTGAGGTCCCTCAACGATCTCTCTCGCTTGGTCCCCGTGGGAAAGGCGGACATCAGGAAGGCCCCTGGCTCTTTCCGCTCCCGAAGGCTGCCCCGAGGCGTGTTCGAGGAGAGCACCTCCGGCTCCACGGGGGAACCCTTCACATTCCTTAGGTCGAAGAGCACATACGAGTGGGAGCTGGCCGGTACCCTCAGAGCTAGGGAGTGGAGCGGCTACAGGCTCGGGGACCGGTGGGCTGACATTCGCATCCAGAGACGCCTCCTATCCCTCAGGGAGCGGTTTGCTGCGGCCCGGACGGACGCTCTCCTCAGGAGGATGAGGGTGGATACCTACACGCTCACAGGCGGAGTGATGATGAGGGGGGCCGAGAGGATAGCTTCTTTCGAACCTTTTCTCGTCGAGGCCTTCCCGAAGATACTGCTCGAGTTCGGCCGTTTCTTTGAGGAAACGAAAGCAGAAGTTCCCGTTGTTGTCTCTTATGGCGAAGGGATCGCCCCCTTCGAGAGAGGCCTTGTGGCTGATCGCTGGGGGGGCGAGGTGTATGACGACTATGGGACGACCGAGGCGATGGCCGTGTCTTCGGAGTGTCACGTCCACCACGGCCTTCACATAGCCGATGATCTCTACGTGGTGGAGTTCGTCAAGGACGGAGAGCCTGTATCACCGGGGGAGCACGGCAGAGTCTTGGTCACCTCTCTGTGCAACTGGGTTCAGCCCTTCATCCGCTATGATGTAGGCGACCTGTCTGCACCGATGGATGAGAGATGTCCGTGCGGGAGAGGCCTCAGCCTCATGTCCTCGGTAGAGGGCCGAGACGACGACGTCATAGAGACGGAGGACGGCAGGCTGATCTGGGGGGAATTCACCGATTGGTTTGTTGACGTCAAGGTAAGGCAGTACCAGATAGAGCAGCTGGACAGATCGAGAACCGTAATCAGGATCGTTCCCGACGAAGGATACACGGAGGAGTTCGGAGCGAGAATCGCAGGGAGAGCAAGGGATCTTCTGGGGAGAGGTGTCGAAGTAAGAGTCCGTGTGGTGGACGCCATTCGTGACTACGAGTCGGGCAAGAGGCAGGTCGTGAAGTCAAACGTAGGATTTCCGACTGTGATATGAAAGGACCGCCGACAAGACAGATCAGAGGGGAGGTCAACGGGGACAGCGACAACCCCGGCATGTTCGGCTAACCCTTCGCTTGCCTTGTACTGTAAGGAGTGTGGGGCGAGGCTAGAGGAAGGCTCAAAGTTCTGCAACCATTGCGGCGCTAGTATGCAGACTGAGCCAAGAGCTTCACCATCAGGACAAGATCCACGAAAGAAGCCGCTAGCTCGCCGAACTCCTAAAAACCACCCAGAGGACGGCTGAGAACTACGGACCGAAGGTTCCTAGGGCGTGGAAAGACCCCATGTCCGGACGTTGGCACTTTCCCTTGACAGGCGTGCGTGAGGTGTGGCCCCACCTTAGGTTGGACTTAAACTCGGACATGGACGAGTCGGACAGTGAGGCTTAAGAAAACGAGTAGCCTCCCCTTCCCGTCAACCGACTACCCCATGCGCCTAAGCGAGGGCGTGTCCCGTCCACCCACCTCACAACTCACAGCGTAGGCTCCTGCGTGTGGAGCGTGGAGATGGATGAGAGAAGCCACACCCCAAGATATTGGTCAAAGCCAATCGGGGTAGGCGGTATCCATCGACATCGAGGAGGCGCTGGGAGGACAAAAAGCCTACGAAACCCACACCATTCAAGCCCTTTAATACCGTATCCACGGGCTTTTCATTCGGAGTCAACGTGCGAGACATGCACTCACTCCCAAAGATCAAGGCACTACTGCTAGCCACCCTTCTGCTACCCATCTACCTTTTCGTCCCAGTCTTCGCCTTTCACAGCACCGTTGACAGCACCTTTGGACCTTCCGCCAGGGTGGACGGCAACCTAGACCCAGCCTTGGAGAACTTCTATCCCTTCGAGAAGGAGCCCATGTCCCTGGGCTTCTCGCAGTACGGCGAACTCATCAGCATGGAGAGCGGCACGACGGACGCCGCCGGCACGGGTCAAGAGATAGCCATCGGCCTCCAGTACCCTAGGGGCGGCGACTACGACCAGACCGGCGGCTCCTCGGGGAGCCGGGACCCCTTCGCCAACGAGAACGTGGCGAGGCAGTTCTGGTACAACGGCTGGTTCCTCTACTGCAGCTACAGGCTGGCAGGGACGGGGGACACCCCTCCCGACAGGAAGGTGTGGGCCTTCGCCATGTTCGCCGACGGCACCACCTACGGTGGCGAGTGGCGCGTCCACCAGACGGACACCTCAACTCCTCAGGCCGGAGGAAGACAGACCAGCGGCTTTGCCGACACAGAACCCATGACCGTGCTCTACGACGGCCCCCGAAGGTTCGTGGCGGTCCTCACGACGCACCTCTACGACTCACACAACCAGAATGGTACCTGGGTGGACTGGCCCATGGTGGACCTCGTCATAACGATCCTCTTCAACAAGGTGACGAAGGAGGTCACCCTCATCAAGGAGGTCGAGCTAACCATAGACGCTCAGAGCCTAGACGGCCCCATGGACTGCCAGCTCAGCAACAGGGAGCAGTGGATCCTAGGGCCTTCGCCGACACTGGCGAGCTACGCCCACTACTACCACCAGATGCTCCCCACCACCCTCGGCGAGGAGTGGACAACCGTAGACACGGTACTC
>JAUWBL010000190.1 GCA_030601715.1 Candidatus Geothermarchaeota archaeon
TCCAGATTCTCCTTCGTGACTTTCACCAGGGCAGCCATGCCGTGAGGCGTAACCGTCTCCAGGCCGTATTTGAGTCCAGTTGCCTCTTCCTTTTCTGCCGCTTCCGCGACCCAGTAGGCTGCGAATTGTCCGGTTCTCTTCGGGATCTCGACGGCTTTATTCGAGGTCTTTCTGATTCTGGCAAGGCTTCTCATGGGCGAGAACTCGGTGATGGTCTTGATCATCTCGGTCACGTATTCGGTAACGGCAAGATATCCTCCGGTCTCGGCATCGCCTATCTTCAGGACCTTGAACTCTTCACTGCCGGGGATATACGATATTAGCCCTTTGTCCTCGGCTCTTCTCAGCGCCAGCTCCGCATCGGCGCTAGCTGGCACGACTATGATATCCTCGATCTCCTTTCCCAGCCGGACAAAGTTCTCCTCGGCCTTGGGCAGATCCATCTTGTTGGCTACCACGACTGTGGGTTTGGATACGTCTCTCAAGTAGTACGTAAACTGCTTGAGATCGTCATCATCCCACTCGGCGAAGTCTTTGGTGGACAAACCCGACGCAGCAAGCGCTCCTGATATGTGGTCCTCGGACACCTTGATTCCGGCAACAACGGGCTGCATCGCCTTTTCCAAGCTGCCCCGTGATTCGACACCTCTCTCGATCTCCTTCCTATTGTTCAGCAGCATCTTCATGTACCACATGACGAGCTCCTCCTCCACATCGAAGTAATCTGCCAGAGGATCTCCGAACCCAGGCTCTACCAGGTTTCCTTCGGCATCTATGCCACCGGACACATCCACCAAGTGCATAAGGGCGTCAGACTGAGCGGCGATGCTCAGGAATTGATTGCCCAAGCCTTTCCCCATCCATGCTCCCTTGATGAGACCGGGGAGATCTATCAGCGTGATTGGGGCAAACCTCCAGCCACTCATACAGAATGAGTTTCTCGGGTTGTCCTCGACATTGAACTCTCGACAAACACAGGGGCTCGAGACGTTGGTCGTGCCCATGTTGGGCGCTTTAGTGGTGAAGGGGTACGGCTGGATCTCGGCTGACAGTAGTGTGGCGGCGTTGAAGAAGGTCGTCTTTCCCGTGTTTGTCTTGCCTATGATCCCTATCTTCAGCATGGGCACATCACGGATCTACCCACATAATAATTGTACTTGCTACATATCCCTGACACTCCTCCGAGTTTGTGCAGGGGAACGTCTAGATGGCGAGGATGACCGTTCTCAAGTCTGGGGATGGGCTCATCATCCGTGGCAGAAACACCTACGCGGTCGACAAGACTGGCTGGACGAAATGCGACTATCACATAATCTCCCACGCTCATTCAGATCACCTTCCCACGAGGATCTATGGCAGGCCGATCGCTTCAAGGGAAACAGCATTGCTGGCTGCTCAGCGCGGGCTGGCTCTACAAGCTGCTTCAGAAGACGCTTGTGAGGATGTTGAACTCATAGATTCAGGCCACATCCTCGGCTCAAGGGCTGCTCTCATCGAGGACCGGATCCTGTACACTGGCGATCTGAACGTGAGGGACCGGCTCTTCCTGAAGGGGTTCACACCCCCCAAGGCAGACGTTCTCATTATCGAAGGAACCTACGGCAGAGCGGACTTTGTCTTCGATGATTTTGGGACCATCGTCCAGAGGATGTCGGAATACGTTCTGGAAATGTTGTCAAAGGGTCAGCGCATCATGGCTTTGGGCTATGCGCTGGGCAAGTCCCAGGTCTTGACCAACATCTTCACATGGTTCGACAGGCTGGTAGTCTCCGACAGAGTCGACAGATTCAACAGGGTTTACAGTTCCCTAGGCGTCGACCTACGGACGGATTATCTAACCTGCAGCGAGGCTGAGAAGAGCGGGGTGCTCGAGAAAAACAGCTGGCTGATGATAGAGGAGCCCAGGTGGAGCATCAGGAAGAAAATGGCTCAGAGGTATGGAGCCTTGTGCATGGGTTTCTCCGGCTGGACCTCTCGAGGAGGGCAGTATGGGTGGCGACGCCTCGACGCCGGCTTCCCCCTCAGTGACCATTCAGACTTCAAGGAACTGGTTGAGGTCGTAGAACAGGTGGACCCGGAGGAAACCTACGTGTTCTGCGGATTCGCAGACAACTTCGCGAAGCATCTCAGATCCCTAGGATATGATGCGTATCCTCTGGGCAGCGGCCGCAGGCTGATAACCGATTTTTGACCTGTGTGTTGGTACCTGTCTATTCTACCAGTGTCAGCGATCTCGCCTGCACAGAGACGCATACGATGCTGGGAGGCGTCGCGAGCGGACCGTGATCCTAGCACACAATGACATGCTACCCAGATGTATGCTGGACTCTCCGAGGCTCCCAGGGCTGCTCTTGCTTGGTCGTCTGTCGAGGGATCCCACGGACTATCATCTACGCATCTAGCGCAAAGCAGAAACGGGCGGATCTCCCTAATCCTAGCGTAGTAGCCTCTGATGTTCTATCTTAAGGCAACGGTTCTGGACAACCGTGAGACCAGCCTTCCGGGCCTTTGAGGCGGCAGCCTCGTTTTGGATACCGAGTTGCATCCAAACCACCTTGGCGCCCCTCTCGATGGCTTGGTCGACGATAGGAGGAACATCTCGGGATGGTCTGAATATGTTGACGAACTCCACCCTGACCTCTCCAGGTATGTCGAGGAGAGATGGATAGCTCTTTTCTCCTAGGATTTCCTCGGCGAATGGGTTGACCGGGATGATCCTGTACCCCTGGTGCTTCATGTAGTGCGGTATAAGATGGGCGTCTTTCCCCGGGTTCCGGGAACAACCGACTACAGCCATGGTCTTGTATGTCGACAGGATATCCCGTATCTCCGGGTCGCTGGGGTCAGCTGTGGACATTCCCTCGGACATGCCTTTGGATCTGGAGGATTTAAGTGAAG
>JAUWBL010000164.1 GCA_030601715.1 Candidatus Geothermarchaeota archaeon
ACCAACATCCCGAGAACTCCAGCGAACACAAACATGAGCGACATGCCCGCACCGGGACCGGTGCCAACCAGCCCACCGAACATCGATGCCAGACTCCCCCCCGGCATCAAGGACGGCTCGAACACCCGATCCGCCAGAGGCCCGGCCATCAGCATAGCCGCCGGCGCGCTGATCTGCCCAAACAAGTTACGCGAGGCAAACACCCGCCCCTGCACGTCAGGAGCAACCTTGGCCTGCCATAGAGCCTCGCTAGAACCCGAGATGATGGGAACAAAAAACAACGCAAGGAACCCACCGAAAGCCCAGACATAAGGATCGCGCCCGAGGCCGATCACCAGAACACCCGCCATGGCGAGCGTCAGCCCCACCAATACTCCGTTTATCCTGCGCTTCGGGCCTCCCCAGACAGTCATCAGCGTGCCTCCCGCCAAGCCGCCGAGCCCCATGGCCGACAGCACAACCCCATACACGGTGGTGTCGTCGCCAGTGCGCGCCAAGAGCATTGGCGCCAACACAGTAACGCCAAAAGTGATCGCCAGATTGGCCGCGAAGACGAGAAGCGTCAGGCTGAGCAAGCTCCGGCGTTCACGGATGTATCCAAACCCGTAGACCGACTCTTTCCAAAGACTCCCCTTGCTCTTGCGTCCCTCTTCCGTGATGGGAGGCTGCGGCACATGAACGGAAAGCAAGGTGGCGACGGCCACCAGAAACGTGACCACGTCGATCGTCAGGATGCCGGCTAGTCCGATGAGGTTTAGCAAGAGGGCAGCCAGAACCGGGGCGAAGATGTTGGGAGCAAATCGAGCCACGGATAACATGCCACTGGCGCGGCCGTAGTGCTTCTTAGGCATCATCGTCGTGATGGCCGCTGAGTAGGCCGGACGCTGGAAAGCGTAGAATATCCCGGCAAAGGCTCCGGTTGCGTACAGATGCCAGATCTGCAAAACACCGGCAAGGAACAGCAGCAAGACAACGACGGTCGACACCACGGCGGCTAGGTCGCTGAGCATCATCACCAACTTCCGGTTCCAGCGATCCACCAGCGCCCCGGCAAGGGGGCTGACCAACACGGTTGGCGCGAACGTGAAAAAACTCACGAGCGCAAGAGCCGTTGCCTCACCGGTGGTCTGCCAGGCCCAGATGCTGAGGGCGAAGCCGGTCATGACGGTGCCGAGGATAGACACCAACTGGCCAATCCACACTACCGTGAAGGCCAGCATTCCAGTCGGACGAGATTGTCGTATCATCAGGTGGATTTCCTAGCGGTTACTACTCATTCGACCATGATTCGAGCTAAAGAGGGTTATGCAACTACTTCGTCTGACCGGCATAGGCAGTGGGGCTATACCTCAAGCCGAGGAGTAGCGGCTACTCTGATGCTCCTGGACATCGCCCTACGCCTAAGAATCTCCTTGAAGACCGACAGGACGGAGCCGGTCGCACAGCAGATCGACTAAACCGCGTTCTGGGTCTGCAAGCGACGTCCCTATATCTCTGAGGCTCTCGCCTTTCGATCTGGAGATGTCTGAGAGCTCTCGTCCCACAGACGTCATCATACTAGTAGTCCTGCAAGTCATAGCCAGCCTTCTCTTGCTGGCTACAGCAGCGGGAACGCTGGCCCTGACCGCAGCCGTCGGTGCCCTCGTGCCGGGTCTGGAAACCCTCGCCCTCTTCCTAGGGGTGATCTTTCTCATACTCGGCTCGGCGGGGCTGGCGGTGGCCTGGGGTCTGTGGACAGCTCAGCCCTGGGCTTGGACCCCGACCCTCGTGCTGACCGCCATCAACATCCTGGGAGGGTTGCTCAGCCTCCCCAGCGGCTGGCTAACCATCCTCATATACGTGGTGATAATCTACTACCTCTACCGCCCCCACGTGAAGGAGTACTTCGGCAAGTAGGACGCGCCATCCGTCCCACCCCCCTTCTTTGCAGGATTCCCAGGACTCACAGCTCCCCAGAGGCCCCACACGATGTGAGCGTCAACCCCACACTAGGGATGTCCAGATCGTCGCTGTCAAACACGCAGAGAGCCGGCAAACCAGCCATGAACCGGCGAAAGATGTCTGGGTTGAGGAGTCCCGCTTTCTTAGCCTCAGGAAACAAACAGATTACAAAGCCGTAGACCCTAAGGTGTTTATGAATATGAGCGAGAAACCTGAGGAGAAGAAGGAGGAAGAGAAGAAAAAGACAAAGAAACGGGTGCTGACACTAGCCAAGATCCGAGCCGAACTAGAGAAGCACAGAAAGAGAAACATCGAAGAGGGGGACCTGAAAGACGCGGGCCGCCTGGCCAGGATTCTGGACCTCCTCGCCCGATGCGACTAGGAATAAACGCATAAGACCTATTCCGCACTGAACGAACGGAACGATCCGAGTTCGAGTGCATGGGCATTACGGCTGCTTGTCTCTGGCTCAGACAGCACCGTGAAGACGTCAAGAGATCATTGGAGAGAAAACAAGGCGTGGGCCTGAGGCCCAGGTCTGCAAAACATATCGGCTTCTTCCATCTGTCAGCTTCTCCCCTCCCGGATGCCCAGGAGCACCATACTCTTCCATCCGCCTTCGATAGAAGGTAAGAGCAGTGCGGCTATGGTAGATTCTCCCTCGGTCTTCTCAGCCCGCGATGACGCGAACTCCATCTACCCAAAGATCCAGGCTGGGAGACCGCACCCAGCAGGCAACATGAGAACCTCCTGCTCCTCCCCGCAAGACGCACGTCGCGTCGATTTCCTTCTGCTTCCTGTTCAAACTTAAGGCTTAGGCCAATGGGGATTCTAGGCTGGTGGAAGTTTGGCCGAAACCTTGGAGTTGCTCAAGTGTCCACACTGTGATGCCCCCATCAAGTACGTGCTGGGTGAGACCCTCTTCACGTGCCAATACTGCGGATACACATTTTCAACCGTAAAAGAAGGCGAATATGAGGAGATCGCCCCAGGCAAACACTTCATGCTGATCAATAACTACTCGAAACGAGAGATGGAAGGGGTTGTGCGGGATTGGATGCGGAAAGGCCTGTGGAGAGCCGGAGACCTCGCCGAGAAATCAGAGCTCACGGAGGTCGAGCTGAGCTTTGTGCCCATATGGCTGGTGAACGTAAGCGCCGAAACCACGTTCCACGGAAAGAAGAAGCTTGAGAGCGTAGAGACGAGAACGCGTCGGAATGGGCGCACAGAAACCACACGGAGAGTTAGATGGGAAGACAAGTCGGGACAGCTCTCAGATGTCATGGAGTGGAAGGTTCTGGCGTCCAGAGGAATGCACCTGCCACTGGACGAGGTTGAGCTCTCAGTCGAGAACAAGATCCCCTTCGACATCGAAAACGTATCTCCCGGTGCCAAACTGATCAACGGCGACGTACACGAAGACCTGGCAAGACAACAGGCCGAGTCCGGGATCAAGAACCATC
>JAUWBL010000088.1 GCA_030601715.1 Candidatus Geothermarchaeota archaeon
CAGCCAACACCCCTAGAATTCCCGAGTTGTGCGAGACACAGAGGAGGAGACTTTTGTCAGGTGGATCCTCCTCCGAGTCCCTTGTGCCTCAATTGGGACTCCCTCACCGTTTCGGGCGTCCTGTTCTTGGGCATCACCTCAACCATCGTCATTGCCCCCCAGATCGACCTAGGAAGGAGAAACCGCATTCAATCGGGCTAGGCTGTACCGCCCTCCGAGGACAACCCGAAG
Organism: Candidatus Geothermarchaeota archaeon; assembly: GCA_030601715.1. Taxonomy (GTDB): domain Archaea; phylum Thermoproteota; class Nitrososphaeria; order Geothermarchaeales; family JAUWBL01; genus JAUWBL01. The sequence goes on from JAUWBL010000088.1 coordinate 232, forward strand.
CTGCACCTCCCTCGCAGGCCTGAAGTGGTCGAAGGCTTGGATGCCTCTCAGAGAGAGGAGGTAACGCATTTAAGAGCTCTATACCATGGTATACATGACATGTACGCCGTGGTGCCCACCAAGCTGAACCCTCAGCTCGTGAAGCTCCTAGACCGCCTCGTGGACCAGGGCATCTACCTGAGCCGAAGCGAGGCCATACGCGACGCCATCCGCCGACTCGTCGAATCACACACGACCCGAACGACCCTCCTGCGCTGGCTAGCCGAAGCAGCCTCCTACCTCATCGAAACCCGCTTCGAAAAGCAGGTAACCGACGTAATCCTCTTCGGATCCATCGCCACCGGCAGGGCCTCAGAGGAGGCCGACGTCGACCTCCTAGTCCTCACACACGACGAAAACGACGGCTTCAAGCTCTTCCTAGAGGTCCAGAACACGATCTACCCCCTAGCCCTGGCCGCCGACACCCTCATCTCCACCATCGTCATGCCGGGGACATCCTTCAGACTCCTCCACGAGAGGTCCTACAGCTTCGCCAGAGAGGTCGTCAAGAAAGGCACCCAACTCAGAGGGGACATCCTCAACGAGCTCAGAGATTGAAGGCCTCCTAGCCAAGGCCCACAGAAGGCTGGAGGTGGCAAAGAAGCTGATTGAATCAGGCGACTATGAGGACTCCGTCTCCAGAGCCTACCACAGCGCCTTCAACGCCGCCAAGGCCCTCCTAGCCTCGGCGGACGTATTTCCGAAGACCCACAGAGGAGTCGTGTCAAGGTTCGGAGAGGTGTTCGTGAAAGGGAAGGGCCTTCCGAAAGAGCTGGGAAGAGACCTTCACTCCCTCCAAGCCATGAGGGAAAACGTGGAGTACACGGCGGCCTCTGAGGCAGGACGGGAGGAGGCGGAGTGGGCCCTAGGTGTGGCTAAGCGGCTTCTGCGAGAGGCCACGAAGCTCTCGAAAGAGTAAGCCACACGTAGCAATCGCAGGGAGCTTCCGCCGATAGGGCTAATCAAAAAGGTGGGGGGATTGGCGGCGTAGCTAGGCTAGGTCTTCTTGGACTTGGTCTTCCTCTTCGTGGTCTTCTTCGCGGGCTTCTCCTCTTCCTCGGGGGGCTCCTCAGCCTTCTCCTCCTCCATCTCCTCGCCGAAGCTCTCCAACCCCTCGAACTCCTCTATAGGAACGGGGGGCGGCGTGGTGAACAGGGTCCACCCAATCCAGGCTCCGATGAGCAGAATCGCCGTGATGCCCAGCCAGAGCGGAACGGCCACAACCCAGTAGGGAGCTATCTCGAAGCCCAGAGGATTCCAGTCAAGAGGCGAAGAGGCAAGCAGCGCATAGTAGGTGTACCCGACGAAGACTACGATGGCTACGACGAAGACCAAGAAACCCAAAGCTCTGTCTCTGTCCATACGAAACTCCTCCAAAACCCAAACTAGAAGCTAATAGACCCCAGATCTCTTAATAAGGCTTGATGGATCCCCACTAGCCCTCGGCCGGCTCCGTCACCAAAGCATACACATCAGGATGCTTCTCCCTCAAGCTCCGGATGGACATGGGCCTCAGCCTCTTCCGAGCCGCGTAATCGACATAGTACCTGACCAGACCCTCAACGTTCCCCTCCATCCTCTTCACCCTGTCACACGCCCTCATGTAGACCAGGGCGGCCTCCCTAGCCTCCTCCAGATCCAGCCCCTTCACGTTCACAAGATAGGGGGCGAGAACCAGCCACAGCAGCCTGTGTCGGCCGTCAGCCACCGGCCGCTTCATCACACCCTCGATCCAGCCGTACTCAGCGGGCCTCCTCCGCCTCCTTCCGCGTATCTGACCCGTCGCCACCATCCTCTCGTACTCCTCCTCGACCCTCCGGGAGTACGGCTCCAAGAAACCCGGAAGCCGAGCCGTCACCTCACCCAGCCTTGTGAGGGTGTACCTCCTCACCCGCTCCGCGACGAACCTGCAAGCCAGCCTGTGATCCATGTAGACCCGCCCCGCCTCCACGTGGCGGTTGGCCAGCCTCCAGTACTTGGACCAGAGCCCCCCCGAAACCCTGATGTAGTCCAAGAGGCCCAGAAGATAGGCCCCCTCGTCCTCGGAGTACTCCATGTGGAGACCGAAGGATGAAGAAGCCACGTGGACAACCTCTCGAGGCCGCTCCTCCATCAGGAAACCGAGGGCCCGCCGAGCCTCGCCCCTGGCGAAGGCGCCGTGAATGGCGGGGCCCTCCGCCAGCCGCACCATGGCGAAGGCGAGGGGATAGGTCACGGCCACCACCTCCGGCTCCTCCCCCACCCCCACGTACCCTCCCCGCAGCGTCTCAAGAACCCGGCCGTAGGCGTGGTCCAGCAGGTGACGGAGATCCTCCTTCTCGAACTCTTGGAGGGCGGGGGCGTACATGGAGATGTACTTCTTCGCCTCCGGGGTGTAGGGGTACTTGGCCGTCCAGATGGGGTCGACCCTCTCGCTCATCACACTCGTTCCGTTCGGATCAGCCTCGACGCCAGACAAGGTCCGTGATCAACACTCCGAGGGGCCCGCCCCCCAATCTAGAGGGGCATAACCTCAAATATCGCGCCATCATAACTGGGTTATGAGAGGCGCAACCTTCATGGCCGAGATGGTTCACGAGCTGGAGTCCTGCAACGGATTCGGGGACGTCTTCGAGGTAGTGAAGCGCGCCGTTCAGAAATCCCTCGGCATGCGACGCGCCGGCCTGACCCTGGTGCTGGGGGACATCCCAACCCACATCGGCGCCTACCACGTGATGGGATCCAACTCCATAGTTCTGAACCGAACCCTCTACGAGGCGGTTTCCTCCCTGGCCTCCGGTCGAACCGAGCTGAACGCGTACCTCTTCGCCATTCTGACCCACGAGTACCTCCACAGCCTCGGGATCACGGAGGAGATGATGGTGAGGCAGCTGGTCCAGAAGGTCGGCGAGGAGTGCCTCGGACCCGAACATCCGGCGGTGGTCATGGCCTCCAGGGGCATATGGAACGTCTACCCCGGTCTCCAGGGCCTACGCGGAGCCGAGTCCCCTCCAGACTACGAAGTCGTGAAGGACTTCGACACATCCAGCATGCCGTACATCGCATAGGGACAGCCGGAGGAGCCTCGTCTCTCCGACTCTGGACAGCCCACTACCCGTCTAGAACTGTATGCCGGTGGTACCCTCCATCTCGGGCACCGAGGGAAGCTGCTCCTTCATGTCTGTCTCTACCTGCCTCTCCGCGTCCTTGAGGATCTTCTCAGCCTCCTCCGTGGCCGTGGTGGCGCTGACGCCGATGCCGCCCATCTGGCCGACATCCGACACCAGGGTGTGCATCAGGTCCGATATGGCCCCGAACTCCTCATCCACCGAGGGGAACACCCCGGAGAGGGCGCCCCGCAGGCTCCTGAGGACTGAGATAGCCGGGCCCAGGGTTGAGGCGAGGTCGCCGACGTCCTTGACGGTGGTTAGTCTCAGGGAGACCTGCTCCAAGGCCAGCTTCGCCTGCCTCATGGATCGCAGGGTCTTCCTCACCTCCGCCAACTCGTTGGCGTAGAAGGTCGCCCTATCCTTGTCCGACTGCTTCAGGGCCTCGACAATCTTGAGGTAGTACTGTCTGTCCTTCTGCTGAAGCCCCACGATGTTGGTGTCCATCCGCCGGCCCTGGTTGTCCATGGCCCTCACCGCGTGGTTCACCTTTCGCTTCAGGTCTTTCTGGGGCTGCAGAGTCTCCTTCAGTCGACCCCCGAAGTTTGAGCCTCCACCCTTCCATGTCTTCTCGAAATCACTCATGAATCCTAACCTCGATACTTCCTAAGGAACTACCGTCAGACGCCTCGAGACGCTTAATATGACAGTGTAACCTCGAGACACCGCCACCCGAGCATACGCCCACTCCACCCCAGACCGACCGCTCGGGAACCGAATATTCTCTAGACCTGGCCTCGGGAACCCGGCTAGGGGCCTTCCCTTTCCGTCAGATGTTTGACGATGGCCCTGGCGGCTCCTCGACCGGCCGCCATGGCTTCGACGATGGTCTTCGGGCCCGTGACGACGTCACCCGCCGCGAAGACGCCCTCGAGGTTCGTGGCATAGCCTTCATCGACGACGGGAGTCCCCCATCTCGTGGTCTTCAACGCGCCCGGAAAGAGGCTCAGGTCGGGCCTCTCCCCTATGGCCACTAGGACGCTGTCCACGGGGAGGAGTTCTATGGCTCCGTCGATGGCGACGGGTCGTTTTCTGCCGCTCTCGTCCGGTTCACCCAGCCTCATCCTCTGACACTCCATGGCTGACACTCGCCCCTCTCCCATGATCCTCCACGGGGTCATCAGAAAGATGAACTTCACCCCCTCCTCCTTCGCCTCCTGGTACTGCTCGGGGTCCACGGGCATCTCCTTTTCGCTTCTCCGGTACACCACGGTGGTCTCGGCGCCGAGTCGCAGAGCGGTTCTGGCGGCGTCCATGGCGACGTCCCCCCCTCCGATCACCGCGGCCCTCCTGCCGACGTCGACGTCTTCGCCCGTGTTGACCTTCAGGAGGAAGTCGAGGGCGTGGTGAACCCCCTCCAAGCTCTCCCCCTCGACTCCCAGATGTCTAGGACTGGGGGCGCCGGTCGCCACCAAGACCGCGTGGAACCTTGCTCGGATCTCCTCCAGAGACTCGACATCGCGTCCCGCCTCGACTTGGACGCCGAGGGATAGGATCTTGTCGATGTCCGATTGGATAGCCTCCCTGGGGAGGCGGAACTCGGGGATGGCGAGGGTCAGCATGCCCCCCAGCTCTTCGTGTCTCTCGAAGATGGTGACTCGGTATCCCAGCAGGGCCAGGTCGTGGGCTGCGACGAGGCCGGCGGGCCCGGATCCTATGATGGCTACCCTCTGCTCCTTGGGTTCCACGGTGACAGCCTCCTGCATCGGCTCCTGGACGGTGTCGTGGACGAAGCGCTTCAGGCGCATGATGGACACGGGGTCCCCCTTGATCCCGATGACGCACCCCAACCTCCGCTCGGGGTCCCACTTCTCGCAGGGGTGATAGCACACCCTGCCGCACACCGCCCCCAGGGGGTTGTCGGCCCTGATGACAGCGTAGGCGTCCCGGTACCTGCCCTCCTTGATGAGGGTGATGAACT
>JAUWBL010000146.1 GCA_030601715.1 Candidatus Geothermarchaeota archaeon
CTCGGTTATCTTCGAGAATCAAGGTGTCTTCAATCTGTTGGCGGACAAGAGGCCCGACACCGTCGGCGGAGCCTCCGTGAACCGCTACCTGAATGACCTGTCCGAGAGAGGAGTTCGCTTCCTTGTCTCCAGGGAGGATCTCGAAAGACTGGGTGTCCAGGAGAGCGACCTCATGGAAGTCAGCACCAATATATTACCCGAGGAGGAATTGTACGAGGCTATCTCAAGACACGACGCGATCCTCGCCTTCTGAAATGTCGGAGTCGAAAATGAGTGCTCTAGTCGTAACCTCCAAAGAAGGAGAAGGAGTCAGCAGGGCCATGAAGGTATGCAATGTCCTGGCTCGGCAGGGAGATGTCGGCCTCCTCTTCGTTGGGGACGGGGTATACTCGTTGCTTGCGGAGAGCCAGACATACACGCAAATCAAAAAGAATCGTGGTGTTGCTTGCCTCTACGCGTGTCTGCCTGACATCGAAGCACGCGGTCTAGCTGGGAAAGTCGGTGGAGAAGTCTCTTGCGTCGGGTACGAAGAAATCGTGGATTTGCTCCTAGAGTCCTGCGGAAAGGTGGTGAGCTACATCTGAAAGAGAGCAAGGGAATGGAGAGAGATCTGAGTATGTCAGAGCCGGATGAAGTCCTGGACGTGACGGGAGAGATGTGCCCCTATCCACAGCTCTACACCAAGGAGAAGCTGGCAAAGATGTCGGAGGGCTCCATTCTACAAGTGATCACGGATCATCCGCCGGCCGGCGAGGAGACGATCCCAACATACTGTCATCAAAAAGGATACCCCTTTCACATCGAGAAGAAGGGAGCGACCTTCTACATCAAGATAAGAAAGATAGATAGTTGAGCCTCCCGACCCTTCCCATCGAGACGGTGTTCGTAATATACGCCGTTCTCGGGCTGGTGTGGGGAATCGCTTTGGAAAGAGGCAGGCTCTGCTTTGTGTCGGCCTTCCGGGACATCTTTGTGTTCAGGAACTCGCTCATCCTCAGCGCTGTGATGGTAAGCATAGGAATAGCGGCCACAGCAGTGGGAACGATACAACTTGCCACGGGGGTCATGCCGGTCCTCCTCCCTGGGGGGTGGTACACGTTCGTGGGCGGCTTCTTCTTCGGAATGGGAGCCGCGATAGCGGGTGGGTGTGCCTCTGGCTTGCTTTTCAGGTCGGGTCAAGGATACGTGCCCTCTTGGGTCGAACTCGTCGGCTTCAGTGGAGGTCTGCTTTTCTGGGCGGGGTACCTACATCCGTTTGTTGGCTACGGAGAACCTCTCTTCCTACCTCACGTGCTGGGGATCTCCCCCTTTATCTTCGGACTTCTCCTCGGGGTAGCGTCTTTGAGTATTGGACTAACCATGCGGTTTCGCAGGCGTTCAACAAATCCGGGTTCAAGAAGGTTCACTCTTAGCCTCAGAAGAGCATGGGATCCCCTCGTCGCAGGGCTCGTAATGGCCGCGATCCAGATCATCCTCTTCGTAGTAACACCGGGCTGGTACCTAGGTGTTGCAGCACCCATAGCTACCTATGGTGGGTGGGTCCTAGCCTCTGTTGGCGTCGATATGACAGGCTGGGCTTGGAGCGAATGGTTCCTAGATCCCTACCCATTCCTCTTCTTGGTTACCTTCACCATAGTGGGCGCCTTCATCGCGGCCGTACTTGGAAGAGACTTCCGGATAAGAGTGCCAAAGAAACGAAGGAGACTACTCCAAGCGCTCCTAGGCGGAACCCTGGCCGGAGCGGGAACAGGACTCGCCTACGGATGTAATATATCGGGGTTCTACTCCGGTCTAACCACGAAGTGGGACATGGGAGTGGTCCTCTTTGTGCCAGCCTTGGTTGCAGGAATCTACGCGGGCCAAAAGATCACCGAAAGATTGTGAGTCTACCGTGATGTCAACACGCTTCTCGCAGCCTCTTCGACAGAATCACAGAAGATGATTCTCCGATGATAGACGTAGAGATCCTGCATTCGATCGCATCCATAGGAACCCAGATCCTCCTGTCCCACAGCTCGGGCGACCTACTGGTTGATGCAGGAGACGGAGCCCTCAGAGACCTAGTGAAGAAGCCCTACGACTTCGGACGGCTACGGGCAGTACTCGTCACCCACGAGCACCCAGACCACATAGCAGGCCTCTACTCCATCGCCAACTTTCTTCGCCTTCTCGGCCGGAGGAAGGAGCTAGTGTTGGTGACTCCCAAACCGATTGAAAGGATACCTACTCTCCTGAGTTCGTCACTGCTCCGAGACACGCCGTACCGAATCCGATACGTGGAGATGAAGGATAGAGAGGAGGTTGCGCTCGGTGAATTCCACGTGAAAGCATTCGCCGTGAAACACGGAGAGATGAACACCTTGGGCTACTCCATTGGAGAGAGCAGCGGATACAGAGTAGTCGTCAGCGGCGACACCGAACCCTGCGAAGCCGTGAGGAGAGAAGCGAAGAATGCCGACCTAGCGATCCTAGAGGCCACCTTCGAGGAAAAACAGACAAACTACGCCCGAAGATACGGCCACATGACCGAGGGGGAGGCGCAAGAAATAGGAAGGCTGGCCAAGACCTACAGGCTTATCCATGCCATCCCCCAAGACTACTTCTCAAGAATGAAGTGTGACGAACTCCATGACACTTGACTCAGAAGCGAACCTGCAGACATAGCATGAATCTGATGTATGCGGGATGAGGATCTCCCTAATCAACCCTCCCTTCGTTCTGGAAGAGTACTACAGGCGACTTGGCCGAGTGGGGAGCGTTCAACAGCCCCTCGGGCTCGGATACCTCGGAGCCGTCCTCAAGCAGGCGGGCCACAGGATCCAGATCTTGGACGCTCCGGCCCTGAGACAGACTCCCCAAAGAACTCTGTGGACCCTGAAACGCTTTCACCCTGACCTGGTCGGCATCACCTCAACCACACCTGGTTACGGGAAGGCGCGTCTGTTGGCCAGACTCATTCGGGAAGAGACTGAGACGCCACTTGTCATTGGAGGGCCCCACGTCACGGCCATCCCCGACGAAACGATCACACAAGATAGCTTCAACATGGGAGTCATAGGAGAAGGAGAGCGCACCCTCCTCGAACTGGCCAACAAGATGGAGAAAGGGGATTCATGGAAGGAAGTCCACGGCATCGTCTACAAGGAGGACGGAGAGGTGAGGAGAACCACACCGAGACCCTACATCGAGAACCTTGACGACCTTCCGTTCCCGGCGAGGGAGCTGATGCCTCCCCTCGACTCCTACCATCCCACGCCCTCCGCCTATAGACTGCTCCCACAGGCCACGATGATAACCAGCCGAGGGTGTCCCTACAAGTGCACCTTCTGCGACCGTGCCGTCTTCGGGAACCAGTACAGAGCTAGAAGCCCTCGGAACGTGGTCGACGAGATGGAACTCGTAGTCCACAGACACGGAGCCAAGGAGGTGAGGTTCTGGGATGACACCTTCAACGTAGACCGTCAGAGAGTCATCGGGATCTCACAGGAGATCGTTAGACGAAAGCTCGACGTGTCGTGGACCTGCGTCGTCCGAATCAACCCCATGAACCGGGAAGTTCTTCGAGCCATCGCCTCGGCAGGTTGCTGGCAGGTCGAGTATGGAATAGAGTCGGGCAGCCAGACCATCCTGAACCGGATAAAGAAGGGCCTCACCACCGACCTCGTCAGACGGGTCACTAGGATCACCAAGGAGGAGGGCATCAACATCCGAGGGTTCTTCATGCTGGGGCTACCGGGAGAAACCCAGAAGACGATGACTGAGACGATCCGCTTCGCTAAG
>JAUWBL010000148.1 GCA_030601715.1 Candidatus Geothermarchaeota archaeon
GAAGTCTGAAGGTTGAAACAAGGGTGGAGCAAGCTTTCTTGGGCATAGAGTCTACCGCCCACACCTTTGCAGCGTCGGTCGTAACCGATGAGTTGGAGATCCTGTCAGATATCAGAAGGGTCATGTCCTTCGAGGAAGGCAGTGGGATCCATCCTCAGAAGGCTGCTGAACATCACTCTAGTGTATCTCACAAGGTGGTTCCAGAGGCTCTCCGAGTGGCCGGGATTCGGGTTCAGGAGCTGTCTGGTATCGCCTACTCTGCCGGACCTGGGCTGGGGCCTTCTCTGAGGATTGGTGCGACGACGGCGAGAACCATCAGCGCATGTTTCGGGATCCCTCTCTACCCTGTTCATCACGGAGTTGGTCATATCGAGTTGGCCACGTACCTCTCGGGAGCCGAGGATCCCCTGGTTGTTCTGGTGTCCGGCGGCCACACTGCCATTGTGGCATTCGGCGCGGCAAGGTGGAGAATCTACGGGGAGACTCTAGACATCACCTTAGGTAACCTTCTGGATCAGTTCGCGAGGAACATGGGCCTTTCCTTTCCAGGAGGCCCTCGCGTTGAAGAGTTGGCTAGGTCCGGTTCCTACATCAGCGGAATCCCCTACACCGTCAAGGGTAACAATGTTGTGTACTCGGGCCTTCTGACAGCTGCATCGGTCCAAGCAGACAAGCAGGACTTGGCAGATCTGTGCTATACCGTCCAAGAAGTCGCCTTTTCAATGTTGACTGAAGCCACCGAAAGGGCCTTCGTGCAGCTTAGAAAGAGCGAGGTCGTGCTGGCGGGCGGCGTGGCGAGGAATTCGCGTCTGCAGAGTATGATGAACGATATGGCGCGGATACATGGCACCACGCTGTACAAGGCTGACGATAGCTATGACGTGGACAACGGAGTGCAGATCGCCGTCGTGGGAGTCCTAGCCTCCAAAAGTGGTTCAGGTGTTCAAGTGGAAGACGCGTACGTCAGGCAGAGGTGGAAAGTGGATGAGGTGGACATTCCTTGGAGGATGAGTTCCCCCTAGGCATTTGGCCCGATAGGATACTCTTGTGTCGAGGGGCCGAGGCGGAGATCTACAAGATCCGCTTCTTGGGGGAAGAGGCAGTGCTGAAGATCAGGAGGCGGAAGAAATACAGGAACCCAGAGCTCGACAGGAGAACTCGAACCAGCAGAACTCTAAGAGAGGCTTCAGCTCTGAAGAAGGCTAAGGAACTCGGTGTTCGAGCCCCGTTTGTGAGATATGTTGATACCCGATCCGCTCTGATCGTGATGCAGTTTATCAGGGGCTCGTTGTGTAGAGACGCGCTGGTGGAGGGAAGCCTAGAGTGGAGCTGGGTTGCGACGGAGCTGGGTCGAGACGTGGCTCGCCTCCACAACGGGCAGCTGGTGCATGGTGATCTGACGACCTCCAACGTGATAGTGGATGGAGATAAGCTGGTTCTTTTTGATTTCGGCCTGAGCGAGATCGATCCGGGGGTCGAGGGGAAAGCCGTAGACATCGAATTGCTCTACAGGGTTCTCCACTCCACTCACCCACAGATAGAGAAGGGGTTCATGGGAGAGTTCTTGCAAGAGTACGAGTCGGCCTCAGAGAGCGGCGGGACTGTTGTGAAAAGGTTCAACGCCATCAAGAGGATGGGAAGGTACGTTGCGAGGGAAGATAGAGCGCAGCCTTAGGATAGTGACCTCCAACCGATGCAAGGCAAGGGAGATAGCGGAGGTGTTGGCTGAATATGGAATCAACACGATTCGCAGAAACGTTGAAACCCTTGAGATCCAGGCAGACGACCTGACCCCAATCGCCTCTGAAAAGGCTAGAAGCGTTGCGGCTATGGTCCATGCACCGTATTGCGTGGAGGAGGCCGGCCTCTTCATTGAAGCCTTGAGTGGTTTTCCGGGGCCTTACTCCGCCTATGTCCACAAGACGTTGGGGTTCGAAGGGATCTTGAAACTGATGAGAGATGAAGAGAATAGGCGGGCATTCTTTCTTTCGGTGGCGGTTCTGATCTCGGATGCCGAATCGAAGCATTTTGTCGGAAGGACCGTGGGAAAGATATCCACCCACGCACGAGGGGCGGGAGGATTCGGTTTTGACCCTATCTTCATAACAGAAGGAACGGGGGGCAGAACGTTTGCCGAGCTGAGCCTGCATGAAAAGAATAGGCTTTCGCATCGAGGGAGGGCCTTCCGAAGTCTTGCATCGTTTCTGATCTCCCTGTGACGGTGGGAAGAGAGCTGCTTCCCGCCCCCCAGGCTCCCAGCACCCCAAAGCATATATCTCTAGACCTCTGAGATGATTGTGGTGGAATTCTTCTCCATCGTTCTGCCCTGACTTGGGCGGAAGGAGCTGGTTCCTTTGGACTATGTTTCATCGAGACCTGAACTAGACGGTAGGATAATGCATGGTACGACTACCCTTGCGGTGGTTTGTCGAGACGGAATCGTTCTTGGAGCAGACACAAGAGTAACGGCAGGATACTTCATAGCTCACAAGAAAGGGCGAAAGATCTTCGAGATCACCCCAGGGATCGCTCTGAGCATCGCGGGGGTGGTTGCAGACGCGCAGGCCATCATAGATTCCTTGAAGTACAATGTCAGACTCTACGAGCTCAAAAACAGGAGGAGAATGAATGTTCGATCTGCTGCCCGGTTGCTCTCATATATTCTCCACCAGAACAGGCTCTTCCCCTTGATCACGGAGTTGCTGGTGGCTGGCATGGATGACGGAATGTTCTCTCTGTACCGCCTTGATCCCTTCGGCTCATTGATCAAAGACGACTACTCAGTCACGGGATCGGGCTCCCCTATCGCTATTGGACTTCTGGAGAGCGAGTACAAGAAGGATCTGCCCACGGATGAGGGAGTCAGGCTAGTCGCCAAAGCCCTAATTTCGGCCATGAAGAGAGACATCGGAAGCGGAAATGACTTTGACATTATGGTGATCAGGAAGGATGGAATTACAGAGCTGGACGACCGCGAGAAACACGTACTGGCCAAAAGGACGATGGACGTGACTACCTAGAATTCCTCGGGATTGCCTTTGGCGCTGGATACTGTCTCCGTAACTAGGAAGATCCTAGAATACGTTCCTACCGAAGCCGGCATAACTAGAATCGAATACGAAGGCCCAGCCATAGCTATCTACGCGAAGAATCCTGCGGTGCTCATCTACCATGGCTATCTAATAACGGAGATGGCCAACAAGCTGAAGAAGCGGGTTATCGCGAGGTCAGAGCCTGGAACTAGAGCATCTATCACTGATGCAAGGGAGAAAATCGAAGAGGTCGTTAAGCCACACTCCAACGTTTCGAAGGTGTTCTTCGACCCCGTTAAGGGCGAAGTGACGGTCTATCTAGACACATCATTGGATCGTAGCGTCTTTCCAACTCTGTCCGCTCGCATTGTCTCGGAGACAAACTGGTTCCCTCTGTTCAGAAGGCTGTTTCACCCGTTAAGTCAGAGCCTAGTCAGGGTTCACTCCGCCAATCTCACTTTTGAAAAGGAGAGAAGGCGCTTCTTCCTGAGTCTAGGGGACAGAATCTTTAGAAAGCCTATTATGCCGAGCAGAGACCTGAAACTGACGTTTCTGGGCGGCGTGGGCGAGATAGGACGATCTTGCTGCCTGTTCTCCACCAGCGAGACAAAGCTTCTGATCGACTGCGGGTACAAGCCCGGAGTGACAGATAGGCTCCAAGCCTTTCCGAGGCTGGATGTGTCGGGGGCCAACTT
>JAUWBL010000001.1 GCA_030601715.1 Candidatus Geothermarchaeota archaeon
GGCGTGACCATGAGGGATCAGAAGTCACGAGTAGTCCCGGTTCCACGCAAGATGCTGGTTAGGTCGAAATGAGCCTGCCTGACCTCCCCCTGACTATCCTCGATGGCCGTGAAACCAGGAAGCGGGATCCATGGCAGGTCGACGTTGAACGAGAGCTCTCTATCCTGCTCCAGCACCTGGAGGAAGCCATCAATCTTTTCCTCTGCGGAATAGCGGCAGAGAACTCCTCCATCATCCATTGGAGAAAAGTCAGGCAAATCCTTGATCTCCGGGCAACTCCAAAGAAATTCGCGCGAGGAGAACCTACTCCAATCAACGTAGGGGACCTCCCTTCCATTCAGTTCCTGACGACGGGAAAGGCCACCTTCATAGACCTCACCAAGGCTCTAGAGTCCCTCTTGGATTTCCTTGAGAACGTAAGAGAACGGCGGGCGGAAGCTCTGGCTGCTCCAGAGTATTTCCCCAGCCTCGAGGAGGATTTCGCCGAGAGGATGAAGACCCTCTCTCTGGAGATCCTGTCCGCCCTTCAAGAGCTGTTCGAGCTGCAGTCTGAGCGAATAAGTCTCATATTCCTTGCGACCCGGTTCGACACGATACGGCCTATCGAGCTCTTCGTCACGATCCTCTTCCTCTACATGGATGGACTCATAGACTTGGTTGTTGTCGAACAAGGAGGGGAGGTTGATGACATCATCATCCAGCCTTACCAATAAAGAAGTTCAGAGACGCCCGGCGACAACCCGGGAGAAGGCCTACCCGGTGCTCGATGCGCTCTTCTTCTCAGCTTCTGCTCCCCTCTCCATAGATCAGATCAAGCGTGCACTGGGCTTGAGAACAAGACATGAGGCGTACAAACTCGTCAATTCGTATGTTTCGGAATTCAACAGCTTCCACCAAGGCATCCGAATCAGCAGACCAACGGGGGGATCATACGTCCTTCATCTAGAACCTCCACTGACAGAGGAGCTGAGGGGATACATCTCACCGTCCCCTCTTACGGAGAAGCAGTTGACAACATTGGCTTACATTTACAAGCATCAACCTGTCAAGCTCAGCCGAGTTGCGGCATCACTGGGTCAACGAGTCTATTCAGACCTTAAGAAACTCCGGAAGCTGAAGGTCGTATCGAGGAGGAAGGAAGGGCGTCAAAGCATCCTTCGTGTGAAGGATGAGGCGATGCCCCTGATACGGACTTAGAGAAGGATACAACCAGACAACGCATTCGCCCAGCCAGAAGTTATAACTGGTTGAGAGGAAGGAATTGGTGCGGTCGGTTGAGATATGCCTCAGTACCATCACGGGCTCAGAAAGAGAAAAGCCACTGGCGCAAGGAGGAGGGCTCAGAGGAAGAAGAGAAAATTCGAGAGGGGAAACGACCCGACACTGACAGCACTCGGCCCGACTAGAAGAGTAGTCTCCCGTGTCAAGGGAGGGACACGTGGAAGCAGGCTGTTTTCGACCCAATTCGCTAATGTGAGCGACCCGAAGACCAACACTGTCAGCAGAACGAAGATACGGAAAGTAGAGTCGAATCCCTCCAACCGGGACTACGACAGAAGAGGAATCATCACCAAGGGAGCTGTCATTTTAACAGAGATGGGAAAGGCGGTTGTGACCTCCCGGCCGGGACATGACGCCATAGTAAATGCGAAGCTGTTGGCAAGTTGAAGCTAAAAAACGCTAACATTCTATGGACCGTTTACTTCGACTCCACTTTGACGAGGAAGCAGGGAAGAAGACTCGCTTCAAAGTACTGCGTACCAAAACCTAGGGCCGGGGAGATCCAGCGAGCCTGCACAAACCTTGGCCTCGCGGTAATCGAGGAGAGAACAGCCAAACATCCTCGATCATGGTGGATTGATTCAGGCTATGTCGCCGTCACAAAGGGAAACAAGGATCGTATCATAAACGAGGTCTCGAAGGCTCTGAGAGAGCTCAGACACGGAGGTGGCCAGAAAGCCTGAAGCGCGTGGGCAGAATACTGCACTATACGAAGAGCAGACTATACGTCGCTGAGGCAGGCTTCAAGGTTCTTCCGTCAACGTTGCTTTACGATGACGCTGGCAAGAAGGTGGCTGTGGTCGTTGACCTCATTGGTCCAATAAGCCAACCCTTCGTCACAGCGAAGCCACTCGTTGAATCACCGGAAAAGCTCGTCGGAAAGGTACTATACCTACGGAAACAGAGACGTAGACAGATAGATAGGCCAAGACAACGGGGAGATGTCTGTTGAAGGACAAGATTGAACAAGCGTATCTTCTCGTGCAGAAAGAGCGTGAGCTTCCACAAAGCGAGCTCTGGAAAAAGCTGGGTGTCTCAAGCAGAGAGGGATCTCGAGTGGCAAGAGAAATGGAGAACCGCGGACTAGTCGATAGGACGAGGGAGCTCCACGGAGGGCGCTGGACGTACATCTTGGTGTCGAAGAGAGTAGGAAGGGGAGTAAGTAGCATAGAGGACATCTTCTGCCTGCAGTGCCCCTATGAGGCTCGTTGCTCCTATGACTCGTCCAAATATCTGATCGACTGCATCTATCTTGAAGAGTGGTCGCTGGAGCAGTATGCCCGACACCACCAACCGGCTGAAAGACATGAAGAACAAGTCGTGGTTTGACACCAGGAGCAGGGACCCGTACTACCGTCGTGCGAAGAAGGAGGGCTATCGAAGCAGGGCGGCCTACAAGCTCGAGCAGTTGGACTCCAAGTACAGGATTCTGAAGAGAGGGTCAAGCGTTATTGACTTAGGCGCCGCCCCTGGCGGCTGGCTCCAGTACGCGTCTCGAAAGGTGGGGGCCAAAGGCACAGTTCTAGGGGTGGACAAGAAGGAGATCGAACCTCTGCCCGCCTCAAACGTGGCAACTCTTCGGGCGGACATTACTGATCCCTCCACCATTGAGAAGATAAGGAAGCAAGTTGACCAGGCCGACGTCCTGTTGGTGGACTTGTCTCCAAACGTTTCCGGGGTGTGGGAAGTCGATGTGGCGAGACAGGTTGAGCTCAACTTGTCGGCCCTGGGAGTAGCTGAGCGCGTCCTGCGGAAGGGTGGCAAGATGGCTCTAAAGATCTTCGAAGGAAAGGATTCCTGGAGAATAAAGACAGCTCTTGAAAGCTCATTTTCCAGAGTGAATCTGTTCAAGCCACCTGCATCCCGCAAGAAAAGCTCCGAGATTTATGCTATCTGCGAAGGATTTGGGGTTCTCAGCGTCTCGGCAAACTCTTCGTAGGGCGCACTCGTCTTCACCCCGGTGGGATTGAAGTGGGTTCGTGACGCATCAAACCCCTTCGATCTCAGGCTGTTTATCACGCTGTCGATACTGGGAGTGACACGATCCAACCTGTCGGCGGTCTTGTGGACATCGAAGAAGTAGGGTGGAAGATGGTTCTCAGCTGTGAAACAAGACATGTATCTGCTGACGCGACGTAAGCTGGAGACTTCGAGGAGTCCCAGCTGCCCCTTCATTTTCTCTAGGAACTCGTCTGAGTGCAGGAGACCGATCCATAGGGGTCCCGCTACGAGAGAGGGCGAAGAACAGGTACAGGACGTAGAACCCGGGGGAGTCTCATTGACGCCAAGGGTCCAGATGTTGCGGCATCTCGGGCAGACATGCAGAAAGTGAATTCTCCTGTGTGGAAAGCGTTCCCTCCCCTTGACTATTCGCGCATAGGTTCTAACATAGTGGTCGCTGTAGACGGTAAGAAGGGGCGTCGCGACAAGATCCTTTCTGCCACATGCTTCTACAACCGACTTCACAAGGATCCTAGCGGCCAACTCGTGACAGAAATCGACATCCAGTGAATAGCTCCCATACTTCCTGAAAGCAGATCGCCTTCCACGTCTGCACAGAGGGGCAAGATCCGTCGCGGTCGCTGCAAGAACTCCCCCAGACTTCACGGCTGCCACGGCGTTGTCGATGTAACGAGCGAAGGACCCGTAGGGGTCGATGTCCACCATGTCGTAGCGTGTCCCGTCGGAGTAGAAGCGGCCCAAGAACGCGTTCGCCCGTTCCTGCGAAATCTCTGAGAAGTTCTCCATCTGGTTGATCTCCACGTTCTTGCGGCAGACCTTTGCCGCCCCCGCCGAGACATCGTTGAAATGAACCGAGTCCACGGCGCCGCTCTCCAAAAAGTATCGAATACCTCTCACTCCCGATGCGCACATCACATCCGCTATCGCCAAACTGCGACCCTTCAGCTCGGCTTCTGCAGCCAACACGAGTACCCCCAAGGTTCTCGTGAAGCTTCCCACCGGATTATAGAAGACGGACTGCCCCCGCCACGATAGCAGGATCCTGGCGGCGCCCTCTGCTATCACATCCTCGCCGTTCATGCCTGATAGAAAGTTTCTGTGAGCGACTTTATACAGGAGTCGTAGAGGATTCCTGATAGGATTCGAATGCCCTCCTTCCTTCTAACGGGTCCATCAGGCATAGGTAAGACAACCATAATTCTGAAGGTGACCGACGCGTTAAGGATGAGGAAGTTCGAGGTAGGAGGGATGGTCTCCAGGGAAGTCAGGGTGGAAGGGAAGAGGGTGGGCTTTGAGCTCCTAGATCTCGCCTCGGGGAGAAGAGGTTGGTTGGCTCACGTGGAATTGGAAGTTGGTCCAAGAATAGGGAAGTACCGAGTGAATACACACGATCTGGAGAACATCGGCGTCAATTCCCTTCTGAAGGCTGTGAACCACTCAGATGCTGTGGTTTGCGACGAAATCGGGCCCATGGAGCTGACATCAGCAGGATTCAGGAGAGCCGTGGAGACCATCGTGAATTCATCCACACCCGTTTTGGGAACGCTCCACCACAGGTATGCTTCGACCTTGATTCCTGAGCTCGAGAGCGCGCCTCAGCTGGAGGTCCACAGGGTCACCATGAGCAACAGGGAGGCGATGCCCTTCTTTCTCCTGAGAAAGATGGCTTCCAGTTTGCCGAAGAAGCCGAACTCCCGTAAGTGATACTAGGTGCTAGCTCTTGACGCCGACCAGAATGAAATCCTTGATGATCTTAGAGAGAGCCCGCTTCTGAAATGCCATGGAGCCTTCGAAGATCGGGACGAGTGTAGAGCCCGCGATCAGCAGCTTCTCGCGCATGGTCTCGTGAAGTCGCATGAGGGAACGGTCGTACTCTGAGGCTGTTCCGGCGTAATCGCTGAAGGTCCTCGACATCACCACGGCCTGAACCTTCTCAGTCTCCTTCAGCACTTCCAGTATCTCGAGTAGCTGGCCAGCTATCTCGTGGGAGATGAACTCTCTCGCTTCTTCTCGCAGGGCCTCCAGAGGGTGGTTGTCTTCCTCGGTGACCATGAAGATGGCTGAGATGGTCTCAGCCAGCATACTTCTAATGATCCGTATCCATGATCTCGACATCTGGGCGGCCTCAGCTGGCGCCGGACCTGAGGATGACTCCGGGAGGTAATTCTCCTCGAACTTCTCCAGCTGAGCTGTTAGCTCTTCGCTCTTGAGGTCGATGGCTTTTATCTCCTTGGATAGGGTGGCGACCGTCCTCTCCAAGTGGTTCCTAAACCTAAACGCTTCCAACACAACCAACTCTCCGTCGCTGCTCCCATGCCATGACGATGGCTCACTACGGGCTTGACGTAACATTGTCAAGGTAATAAGCTGTATGTGACCTTCGCTCCTCCGCTGATAAGTTCTGAGATTGGCATCGCTGAATACCGTCAGAAGATATGCTTATACGCAGGCTCTGCGAATCGGTTGGTACGTTCAGGGTCTCCGCTTATCCTCCTATTGGTTGACCATGTTTCGGAGAATTCGAGATCTGTTCACTTCGGGTGAAAGGGTTCTCTTCGGACAAATCTTGCAGCTTATCATTCTCTCAGAGAAGAGCTTGCGAAACCTCGACACGATGATCAGATCAGCAGGGAAAGAGCCAAAGCTACTGAAGACTGAGATGGGAACCATCGCGGAGCTGGAAAAGGAAGGCGATGCCCTAGCAATCAAGCTCACTCAAAGCATTACGAGGGGAGCTATCGCGCCAGGTTTGACAGAACACTTCTTCACATTGATCCAACGGATCGACGATATCCTAGACACATCCCACTTCCTCGCTAGAGATATTTCAAGGGTTTCCACGCATGCGACAGCCTTCGGCTCACCCTTCTGTGTCCAAGTGTATCAGAAAGCGGCCGAGCTTCACGCCCTGTGCTTGAAGGGGACTCTCAAGCTGAAGGAACTCATCGAGGGAATCGACGAGGGCTTTGATGCGAGCATCGAGAGAACCCGCGAGCTCGAGGAGATCGAGGAAAGGGTCGACGACATGAAGGAGGAGATTCTGGACAGTATGTATGAAGGCGTTGAGCTCATCGATTGGTGGGTTTTCGAACATCTGGTTGGCCTCATCCGCAGGCTGGATGACATCTCAGACCTCTGCGAAGACTGTGGAAATGAGATCACCATGATTCTCACCCAGCTCGGAGCCTAGCAGCCATGGCTTTGGAAGGGATGGTGCTGGGGCTCATTCTATCGGCACTAGTCGGTGGAAACAACCTTTCCGCTTGCGTCGGGACGATCTTAGGCGCCAGGATCGTCTCCAGGAAGACCGCTCTCACTATTGCTCTCGCCGGTGCTCTGCTGGGGCTAATGTTTGAGGGAGACAAGCTTCAACACGCCCGGTTGAATCTGGTCCCAGGTTTCGCCGAAGGTTTCGTGACTGTTGCATTCGCCATCGTCGTTCTGCTCTTCTTCGTAGCTACCCTGGTGAGGTTGCCGATGTCCCTTTCACAGTCTCTAGCGGGGACGGCGTTGGGGATTGGGCTCGTGTTAGGTGCGTCTGTTGATCTGACGTATCTATCGCTTCTGGTAGGTTCTTGGATCATCACGCCCTTTCTGGCTTTCTTCCTGTCACGTGCAGCAACCCATCTGTTCAAGACATATACAAACAACGCGAACATCTGGACGAAGCAAAGCCTCTTCAGAGGTGGTCTGATACTGACATCCTTCTCCACATCATACGTCCTAGGAGCCAATACCTTGGGTTTCATCGCGGCTCTCACACCCGACCTAGAGGGATCTATCCTATCACCCCTCCTGATCGTCGCGCTTGGATACGTCCTTGGCGTTCTGTCGTTTGGGAGGGGCGTGTTCAGGAGGGTTGGCGAAGAGATCTATGAAATGGATTCCTCGTCATCTGTCTCGGCCCAGCTGGGAGGTGCAACGGTCATCGAGCTCTTCACCCAGTTGGGCGTCCCTGTGTCCGTCACTCAAGCAGTCAGCTCAGGTATCTTGGGCGCTGGGGTCGCCAAGCGCATCAGCATGATGAACTACAGGGTTGCGTTTCTCATTGTGCTGGAGTGGGTGATCACTCCTCTCGTCGGACTGATTGCCGGCTTCGGTGTCGGCTACCTTGTAGCCTGACTCTCGGTGTTCCCTCGGCCCGGCGGTCTACGCTGAATACTTACTTTGGAGGCTCTCCGGTCTATCCCGTCCTGGCACAGGTGCACAGCAACCGCCATAGGTCTCCTCGTACCTAGGCAAACTCCGAAGCTCCTTGATGTCCCTCTTGTAGTAGCCCTCCTTCAGCAGTCGACCTGTTCTCTCCTCCCACTCCTCGATCGTAATGCCATACTCTCTCTGGATCTTATCCCTGTACCACTCGGGGATGACGTTGAAGGCACAGAAGGGAACGATCCTGTCGTCCGGCGTTAGGTAGTGGATGTCACATCGTCTTAGCCTCTCCTCGTCATGGTTGTACTTGTCCATGAAGTGCATCATTCCGAGGAACAAGCTCTTCTTGTGGAACTTGCCCAAAGCATCATAGTTGTGTCGTACTAGGGCTTCGAACAGAAGCCGAATCATATCGATACCTTCTGGCTGACGCCCCTTGTCTATGAACCTACCCAAGTTAGCCATTACCTTCAGCGAAACCCAGTACTTGTTCTTGCCTCTTTCGATCTCGTCTGCCTTTTCGTCCAAGTACTTGAGGACTCCCTCGACATCGACGAAATCGGCCATAGGAACGAGCCGGTCTCCCTCCTTGAACACATAGGTTCCTGCTCCACACACGAAGTGTATGGATAGCTCGAACTCAGGTCGGTGCGTCAAGGCTTCAGCGAAGTGGGTTATCGGGGTGCAGCTCGGCACAGGGAACCAGGCATCTGTCGTGATCTCTCCGTCCGTCTGCTCTTCAATCCTCTCTATGCAGTCGGGGATCGTGATCCGGTAGCGCATCCGTTCTCTGCTTGGCATCCTGCCCGTGAGAGAAACGGGCTGGAAATTCACTGCACGAACTACGTCGATGTTCTGCTGGGCAAATCGAATCATGCCACCCAGCTCATGGTCATTCACCGTCCTGATGACCGTAGGAACGAGGGTGATGCTCATGTCTGTGGCTCTGCAGTTCTTTAGAACGCCCGGGATCTCCCAGTGGTTCTTGGGATTCGTTCTTTTGGTGACACCGTCAAAGCTGAGATAAAGAGTGTTGACCCCAGCCTCCCTCAGCTGCCTCACCAGGTCTGGATCCTCGCTGATCTTGATCCCGTTTGTGTTAAGCTGAATGTGGTCGACTCCACCCTCCTTCATGGCCTTCACTAGCTCAACTATGTCCTCACGCAGCGTCGGCTCGCCTCCAGTTACCTGAATGGCGTTGCCCGGAACTGGCCTCTCTGCTCTAAGATTCGAAACCATCCGTCGAATCTGGTCCGCAGTGGGTTCATAGATGTAGCCCATTCTCTCCGCATAGAAGAAACAGTACCAGCAGGTGAGGTCACAACGGTTGGTCACCACGATGTTGGCGAGTCCAGTGTGGCTAAGATGGCTTGAGCAGAGACCACAGTTGGTGGGGCAGGCACAAGTTTCCAACGGGACGTTTGGGTTTTCGATGCCCTTCCCGTTGTGGACATATTTGCTGAATTTGTTGTACATGTCGAGGGAGCCGAAGTACAAGTCTTCGAAGAAGCCATGCTCTTTGCACTCCTTCGACATCCATATCTGATCGTCCCTCTCGAAAACGAGGGCGGTTAGAATCCTGTTGCACTCTGGGCAGATGCTGGTGGTACGATGTGGGAGAGTTACGCCCGTGGTGGACTCCTCAATGCTCAGGAGGCTCTCCGGAGCCTGAGTCACTCGGCGGATCGTCTTGCTCATCGATCTTCAGCCTTCTTTACCCTCAGACGCATAGCAAGGTATTTTAAGGTTTCCGACTTATCACCTGATTAGTTGTGTGAAAGACCCTTGTCGACCGAGGAAGCCTTCGTTCAGCTCGGTCTCTCTCGCTACGAGGTCGAGGCCTACATGGCTCTCCTCAACGCAGGATCCTCCGACGCCAAGGCCCTCGCAAGCTCTACCAGGGTTCCCTTTTCCAAGATCTACTCCACCCTCAAGTCTCTGACCAGCGTGGGCCTCGTGAAAGTGTCCCGAACGAGACCTCAGATCTACTACCCCATGTCCCCCGATGAGGCCGTAGCTCACCTGCGGCGCAGGGCGACTGAGAAGCAGGAAAAGCTTCTCAAAGGGATCGTCGATGAGTTGATGCCCCTGTACAACCAGACCAGGGTCTCCGAGAGGGCAGAGATCGAGATAATTCACGATATCGATGTGGCGACCCGAAGAGTGTTGAACGTAGTTAAGGAAGCCAAGGCAGGGGTCAGGGCCATAATACCGGACGTACCGGGGGCTCAGTTCGAGCAGCTGACATTCCTTGTCGAGGGACTGTCCAGAGTCGGAATAAACCTGAAGATTCTGACTACCGTAGAGAACTTGAAACTTCTCACACCGAGGGGGTTTTTCGCCGAAATGAAGGTCTTAGCTGGTAGCCCCATCGGTTTGCTTATCAGCGACTTGAGAGAGGTATTCGCGGTGTATCTTGACGATGGACGTTTCTACGCCCTTTTCACCCAGAGCGATTTCCTCGTGAACCTGGCGATCATACTGTTCGAGAGGCTCTGGAACCTGGCTGAAGAACCTGCAACACTCTAGGCTGGTTGCTATGCCTACTGGGGAATCAAGCGCTTCCAGCCGGTCGTAGCCTTAAGAAAGCAGCTGTAGCTATGGCTAGAGCTAGAGCTATGGCGACCGAGAAGCCGTACCGTTCAGTCAAGTTCTCCTGAACAGTTACCATGGCCACCTTCTTCTCCTCTCCCGACAGCTGGAAGTACTCAAGTGCACTTCCGTCGAAGACGTACTGAACCTCCTTCACAGTCACCGCGTAGCTACCCGGTTCGTTTGCCAACAATCTGATCTCCAGCTCCACTACGCCGCCCGCGGGAAACGAGGACAGTGTGCTATTGACCCCCTCGGGCAGCGAGACGATTCCCAATCCTGACTGGATGGCTACAGCAACTTGGACATCTTTCACTCTGTCTGGGATGTCTGACACGATCTCCAGAGACACTGAGAACTCCTGATCCTCGCTGACAGAGTCAGGTGATGTAACGCTGATTCCCAGCCCTCTGAATACGAGTATTGAGAAGCTCTCCACGGGCACTTCCAACGTGTTTCCTCCCGCTATGCCGCGAATTGAACCACCGGACAACGTGGACACACCCTCCCTCGAGGGAACATATGTCAGCTCGAACTGCTGGCTGGAGCGAGGCTCGAGCTCCGGACCACTCTGAGGAAGGGACTCGTTGGCGGGCGCAACGCTTCCGATGTTGGCCTGCGGGATCTGAAGCTCGAAGTCGTAAAGGGAGAATCGTCCTTCGTTCAGTAGGAGAATCGAAACTGGTACGTCGACTCCAAGGACTGTCTCGTCATCGAGGGCCTCTGAGACCACGGATATGCCATCCACGAACGCGGCCACTTGGGTGTGGAAAACGCTGTCTTCGCTGAGCCTCTTGAGCACAACCGAGCCGTCAGGAATCAGGACACCACCCTCCGGGACCCGAAGATTCCAGTCAACGCTGATTTCTTCGTTCCTTCCAAGTTGGGTGAAGGAAGCAGCCACTTCGTGCTCCGTACTGTCGTAGCTGACTTTCTGGCTCCCATTGAGGAAAATCGTATCCTCGGGCAGCCGGCTGCGCAGCACCACGCTGTCTACCACCGACTCACCGGTATTCGTTATCTTTGTTTCCACCGTGAGTATGAGCTCTCCGTTCTGAGAAGACGGTTGCAGAATTCTGTCTATCTTGACCGTCGGCGTGTATGATGAGGTTGGTCTGAACAGAACATCCAGCCTTGGGCCCTCGATGGTATATTTCTTTCCTTCGAACTCGAACTCGACTTGACCCGACAGCTCCTTTCTTATTGTTCTGTCGTTGTCCACGGTTACGGTGACGGTTTCCTCTATGGAAGACCCCGGTTCGAGCGAGCCGTGGTGCGTTCCTCCTATCACTACCTCGTCTGCTGCCACCGTGCCGTTGTTGGTGGCGATGAGTTTGAAACTGATCTCGTCGGTGATGTCAGGGTTGAGAGTCGTAATCTCCTTCAGTCTGAGGTCTATGTAGGGTGCCGCATCAGTACCGAGCCACAGAAGTTGGGTGTTGGACCATGCGAGATAGGTGATGTTCTCTCCAAGCTCTGGGGATATGAACGTGACCCGGGCTCGCGGGACCGCTTTCGGCTTCGGTTCACCCTCATAGACGGTTTGGAGAGTGTATTTCATCTCCTTACTCGACCCCGGCAGGATCGTGGCGAACTGCTGCGAAAGGTTTCCGTCGACCAGCTCGAACTCGGAATCATCCCACCACTTGGGTTCTTCTATGGTCACATTCGACGCAGAGGGTACTCCGATGTTGGAGACCTCCAATGTAACCTCTACGGTGTCAAGGCCAGCCACGGTCTTCACGCTGAAATCACGGGTAGCGGAGAGGGCGGGCATGCTGTAGCCGTAACCAACGAAGATCGAGGGAACCGTCGCGTTGGAGGAAAGATCCATCCTCAGTGTCGCGAGACCGCCATCCATTTCGTACTCCACATCGAATTCATGGGAGACGGAATCGATGTAGGCATCTCTGAAGTGAAACTCTAGAACCGAGCCGTCAGAGAATTCGCTCGTTGTGCTGTTTTCAAGAGACGGGAGCACAGAGAAGAGGGAGAACTGGCCTGATTGCTCGTCTAAGACGCTGGATTCAAGCGCTCCGAAGACTAGGGTTGTCTCCTTCTGTAGGCCTTGGCTAACGGTTCTTAGAGTGATGAAGGACGCCAGCTTCTGAGCCAGCATCTCAGGGGCGGTGGCATTGATGAACCCTCCGCTTGACAGAGGTAGGCTCTCCCAGACGAGTGGGAAGTGGGTCTCCGGGTCTATGGGGGACACGAATTCGAATGCGTTGCCGGATGAACTTCTGGCGTCTCCCAGAGCCAATCGGAAAACGTCAGAGATCTCCGAAGCCGCGGCCGATGCAGAGGATTCTACTTCGAGGGGAGATAGGCCGTCTTCGTAGTCCAGAACGAGCACCGCTGTGTTCGGTATGAAGCGAGTTAACCCCGTTTCGTAGAGTGCCCCCTGAAGGAGCAGATTGAAGTTCTTGAACCAGGTCCTCTGGCTCTGGAATGAGATCTGGATTCCCTCGATCCCAGAGAAGGGAGCAGACGAGAGGTCCAAACCGTTTATGCTGAGGTTTCCCCCTGTCGCGGTAACCTTCCAGAGTGCGGAGCTCGCCGCGAAATAGAAATCGATCCTTTCTGTGTAATTCTCACCTTGTTCCGGCTCTCCCAGAGTGAAAGAACTCAAGAATGGAATCGTCAATAGTAGAATCATCGAAACGGTTCCAAGTCTCTTCATTCCGTGTGCACCGACAACCGGTCTAGGTCTGACCTGCTAGTCTTGGTCTAGTATGCCTTCCTTAGCGATGATGAAAACTGCCTCCCCTGGCGGGTGGTGGGGGCTGTCCATTATGGAGGCAACGCGGGCATTCCTGGCCTTCCTCAGGTACAAGCGGTAGGTTGTCGCGTGGGACACGACGTGTCCTCCGATAGGTCTAGTTGGGTCACCAAAGAACACGTCCGGCTTGGCCATGACCTGGTTTGTCATCAGGACCGCCACATCGTACAACTCAGACAGTCGCGTCAGGTCATGCATCATGACGTTTAGGACCTGTTGACGTTCGGCCAGCTGCGCCCTCCCCACATACTCTGCCCTGAACGGAGCGACAGCCGAATCTAACACGACCAGCCTGGCGTCTGTCTCCCGGATCTTCCGCCCCAGGTTCCGCACGAGAAGTCTCAGGTGGCTGCTGTTCATAGCTCGCGCGACATGGATATTCCTGAGCATCTCGAAGGGCACGTCCGATTTGCCCTCCGCTATCTCCAAAATCCTGGATGGCCGGAATGTGTGCTCAGTGTCGAGGTAGATGGCGGGGGAGCTTAGCCCTCCCTGGTCCGCACCGAGTTGGACGTTTACACAAACCGTGTGACAGATCTGGGTCTTTCCTGACCCGAACTCACCGTAGAATTCAGTGATCGCCTGGGTCTCGATCCCTCCCAACAAGAGATTGTCCAGGTTTTTCGAGCCGGTCGAGATGAATGCGATCTTCTTTCTCTGTTCGTACAGCTGGTCGGCAGAAACGAAATCTGCATAGAGGACGCGAAATTCGGTCAGCTTGGCACGAGCCTTCTCTTGAAGCAAGAGGACCTTGCTCATCGAGCCCCCGAGTACCTCGAGAAGGTAGTTTGCTGAGTGGACTACGAGGTCCATTAGGTTGTATATGCCTGCGCTGTTCAGCTTCTGTTTTGTGGCTGGACCGACTCCCTCTAACACCGAGACATCGATGTCAGCGTCGTCAACAACCTTCTTTTCTTGCTCCTCGACACCCATCCCCGGCTCTCCTGCAGATAGTTGCTGTTGCGGCTTGCCTCAGGAATCCACCTAGATTGCCTTCCAGCTCGAAATAAAGATTTGCAGGCTTCGAAGATCAATCCCTATGGGTATATCCTATCAGGCGTCCTAGGAAACATAGCAGCTCCTCTGATGTGGCTCAAGCCCAGAATCCATCTCACCGTTCTCTCAAGACCTAGACCGAAGCCCGAGTGAGGCGGCATACCGAATCTTCTCAGCTCAACATACCATTGGTAGTCTTTCGGGTCAAGCCCCTCCTCCTTTAGGCGTTTCACAAGCATGTCGTATTCATGGATCCTCTGGCCACCCGAGGTTATCTCCCCAAATCCCCTGGGAGCGAACATGTCCGAGGATAGAGTGAGTCGTGCATCTTCGGGGTCGGGCATCTGGTAGAACGGCCTCGCTGAGACTGGATATTTCGTGACGAAGAAAGGATCTTCGAACTCCTCGCTTACAGCTTTTTCTTCCCTCGCGCCGAAATCGTCTCCCCACTCGATCTTGAACCCCTTCTTCTCAATGATGCTCAAGGCCTCATCGTATGGGATCCTTGGAAACGGCAACTCTGGTGACTCGACCCTCGTCGCCTGCAGCTCGGAAAGCTCACCCTGGCAATTCTCGGTAACTGCGGAGATCATGGTGTGCACAAGGCTCTCCTCTATCTCCATTATGTCGTCGTGCGTTGCGAAAGCGACCTCAGCCTCGATGTGCCAGAACTCGGTCAGATGCTTCCGGGTTCTTGACTTTTCAGACCTGAAGCTGGGCTGGATGACGTACACCTTTTCAAACGCGCATATAGCGGCCTCTTCGTAGAGCTGAGCACTTTGAGTGAGGTAAGCCTTGTCCCCGAAGTATTCCACTTGGAAGAGAGTGGCACCGCCCTCCGATGCTGAGGTTATGAAAGTGGGGGTCTGAATCCAGACGTATCCATTTTCTTCGAAGAATCGGTGGGCGCCGTTTAGGAGCTCCGATCGAATCTTCATTGTTGCCCGTGTCTTGGTTCCTCTTACGGTCAAATGTCGCATATCGTAGAGGAAGCCGGGAGACTTCAGCGCGGACAGGGTTATCGGCCAGGGCTCGGACTTCGCCACGACTGCAACATCTGTGACATGGACCTCCGCCCCCCTGGGGGCTCTGGGATCCTGAGACACCAGGCCCTCCACAGCCACGGAAGACTCTTTTGATATATCCGATACCTGTTCGAATACCGCGGGATCGCACAACGACTTGTCAGCCACTACCTGAACGTACCCTGAGCGATCCCGCAGTGTGAGGAATATCTTTCCTCCGTGTTCCCTCTTGCTGGCGATCCAGCCTAGAAGCCGAACCTTTTCTCCTTCGGGCCTTTGCTTGAGTTCTGCGGCCTCGACGGTTCGATAATGGTACCAGTTGCCCAACTCAACTACTTTCCTCGAAATGGAAGAGGAAACCAGCATGCAATTAAGGGTTAGAAAGGCTCAGCTCGTCATCAAGGCTGAGAATAATGCTTTAATTCGGGAGGGTTGTTCTTGTGTGTCGTATCGCGGAGGTCCCCCTCTACGGTTGGAGAGCAACGTAACTCAGCCCCTCAACGTCCGCGCGGCCCTTAAGGAAATAATAGATCTTTCTGGTCTCATCCTAGATCTCTCCTTCGCTTCCGTCATCTACGACAACACCGAACTAGCCAAAGAAGTACTAGATCTGGAGAGTCATGTTGATGAGCTTACGAACGCGGTCACGACGCATATGAGCTTGGCAATCCGCGACAAAGATGATGCCTCAGAGTCCCTGCCGGTGTTCAAAGCCGCCAACGTTGCCGATCAGATATCTGATGCCGCCGCTGAAATTGCGAAGATAGTTCTCCGAGGAATGAGTTTGGATACCAGGCTAAGGGAAAGCCTTATGGAATCCGATGAAATCGTCGGGATCTTTAGAATCTCGCGAGAGAGCAGGCTAGCCGGTCACAGTCTCGAGAACTCCAGAATCTTCGTTGGCGTAGGGTTCGACATAATCGCTGTAAAGAGAGACTTCCAATGGATCATAAACCCTCCTGACGAGTTCGAGTTTCAGACCACAGATGTCGTTGTCACCAGGGGATCGGCTGATGCGGTGAAGATCTTGAGAGCCTTCGGAGAAGAGCCCAAGTGAAGCGGAACAACGTCTTCCGTGAGATAGGCGGGCTCTTGAGAGAACTGAAAGACAAGGCGGAGGTGACTGTGTATCTGGCCTACTCTGGACTTCTCTACAGCTCTGTAGGCATAGCTAGTGGAGCCTTGAAGATGGAGGAACAGGTTGATGAGCTTCGCCTCAAACTCCAAGAGCTCGTCCTGGAAAGGGGGGAGGAGCTAGGTCTCCGGACAGCGCTGGCGGTGATGCTTCTAGTGGAGTCCCTCGAAAGCATCTCGGACTCGGGCATGAAGCTCGCCTCGATAGTCTCACGAGAGCTGGAGACACACCCTGTCCTCGATCTGGCTGAGGAGGAGATGGAAGAACAGTACCTTCTTTTGGAGGTGGACCGAGATTCATTCTTTCTGTCTAGGAAAATCAGGGACCTCGGTTTTCAGGACACGATGGGAATTCGGGTCATAGCGGTCAAACGAAAGGGAAGATGGACCTTCGATCCTAGCGAGGAATTCAGGATCGAAGAGAGAGACCTAGTCTTGGTGAGTGGGTACAGGGCGGGCATCGAGACGCTCGAAGAAGCGGAGAAAGAAGTGGAAGTCCCAGAAGAATAGCTCGCAATGAGCAGAGGCAAGCTCTTTCTTCGGGACGCTCAGCGGAAACTGGATGTGTCCTACGTTCCCACGACGCTACCTCATCGCGAGAATCAGATCGACACCATTGTCGCCTGCTTCGAACCTCTCCTTGAGAGCCTGCCCATGGGTTTTCACCCTCCTCTGCTCTATGGGCCCACGGGCACCGGGAAAACCTCCTGCATGAAGAAGGCGGGTGAGAAGATCGAATCGGAAGTGCGGGAGAAGCTGTCCCTTCATTATGTTCACCTCAACTGTGCTGTTCTTGGGCGGAGCTATCTTGTTGCTCAAAAGATGGCTGAACGGGTTACCTCGATCCCAGCAAGAGGCTACGGGGAAGCGGAGTTGCTTACAAAGACCTACGAGGAGTTGGAAGCTAGGGACGAGTACATGGTTCTCGTTCTGGATGATGTCGACGAACTCATCCGCCGGGACAGCGGACACCTTCTTTTCGCGATCACAAGGCTGGAGGAGGCAGCGGAGCTGGAGGCAAACAGGATACTGCCGGTTCTCATAATGAAGAAGGCGAAGACTCTGATGATAGCTCAGCCGGCTGCCAGGTCAAAGGTAACGGGCCCCAAGATAGAGTTCCCTCCGTACGACTACGGTGAGATGAGGTCGATCGTCCGGCAGAGGGTTAGGCTGGCGTTCAGGCGAGACGCGGTCTCAGCTCCAGCGGCGAACCAGATAAGCTTCAACGGAGCTCGGCTCGGAAGCGGGGATGCGCGATACTCCATAGGCCTTCTCCAGATGAGCGGGGTAGCCGCAGAGAGAGGAAACTCCAAGAAGGTACGTGTGGAACACGTTCGAATGGCCCAGCAGACATATGATGACAGGATCCCCAGACAGATTGGAGATCTCACCGATGCGGATGGGTTCTTGGTTCTTCTGGCTGTCGCCAAGTTCTTCAAACATCATCGTGATAGTTTCGCGGCTTCCCGAACGATTATCACCGCCTCCTACAGGAAACTGGCGACAGCCTCCCAATCTCCGGTGCTCTCAGGTAGTCAGCTCAGGAAGAAGTTGGCTGAGCTGGAAGAGAACGGCCTTCTTTACAGATCCGGAAGAGGACTAGCCTTACCCTATATGTCGGCCGAATCGCTCTACGAGAGACTGCTCCCCCTAACCTCTGGACAGTTTCAGTGACCTCTCTCTCCTGCGGATACAGAGATCTCACCCTCGAAGACGGAGGACGATCGGATCAGACATGTCAGGAAAGATTTCGGTCTACGCACCATTCGATTGTGACCCCGTTAGACTCAGGCAGATGGTGGAGATAGTAAGGTCAGAAGCTAGAGAACTCGGTCTCGACCTAGTTGGGCCGTTTGGGAGGGACGACAACAGGATATGCGTCTTCTATGAAGACTCGGAGGCGAAATGTTATGTGTACGTTGACAATTACGAGAAGCCTCTCAACATGGAGAAGGCAGCCCTGACCATCCGGGTCATGGTTGCAATGACTCGGATGAGAAAGCAAGCCATACGGGTCAGCGCGTAGCCGGTCCGGGCATTAGTCGTTGGGCGTCGTGGCTGCCTGAGCGGATCTAAGTCGGTTAGCTTTCCTGCTACAGTCCCAGGATGGCTCCCTCGATCCTGTCCATGGCCTCTTGGATGTATTCAAACGAGAAGGAGTAGGCAAATCGGACGAACCCCTCTCCGCGCTCGCCGAAGATGCTTCCGGGGGTCGTCGCCATCTTCCCTTCCCTGAGGAGCAACTTGACGAACTCCATGCTTGTCATTCCCACATCCACGAGCCTTGGGAACACGTAGAAGGCCCCCTGGGGCATCCAGCACTCGAATATTTTCATCGAGTTGAGGCGCTCCACGATCATATCTCTTCTTCGCTTGTACTCCGCCACCATGTCGACGAGGAAGTCATGTGGACCTTCGAGGGCGGCCAGAGCCGCCTTCTGAGCGATCGCATTCACGCCGTTGACGGAGTATAGCTGGACCTTGTAGGCTTGCTCTATTATCTCTCTCGGCGCGGCTAGGTAGCCGATTCGCCATCCGGTCATGGCGTAGGTCTTGGACAAGGAAAAAGCTGTGATGGTTCGCTCCTTCATCCCTGGGAAGGAACCGATGGAGTAGTGTCGGGCTCCGTCGTAGACAATGTCCTCGTATGGTTCGTCTGAAAAGACATAGAGGTCGTGATCTTGGGCGATTTCAGCTAGGGCTTTCAGCTCTTCCTTTGACGCCACCATGCCGGTCGGGTTGTGGGGCGTGTTTATCACGATGGCCCTAGTCCGGTCGGTTATCAGTTCCATGAAGCTGTCGGGGTCGAGGCGAAAACCTGTTTCCTTTGAGTACTCTAGAGGGACTGACACTCCTTTGCCTCCCGCCATCAGGACCTGCATCATGTTAGAGGTCCAGTAGGGGTCCGGCACCAGTACCTCGTCGCCAGGGCTGAGGACGGCTTGGGTGGCCGTAAACAGGGCTCCCATGCCTCCGGTCGTGACCATGATCTCGGTGTTGGCGTTCGTCTCCATCCCGTTTTTCTCTTTCAGCTTCTTCGCAATGGCTTCCCTGAGGGGCACGATTCCAGAGTTGGGGGTGTAGTGGGTGAAGTTCTCCCTAAGTGCTCCTACTGCAGCCTCCTTGACGTGTACGGGGGTGTCGAAGTCAGGATCGCCGGATTCCAGCCCGACCACTCCCGTCATTGTGAGTTTCATGTCCCTGATGGTAACAATTCCAGAGGCGGGGACACCCAGAACCTTTCCACATAAACCTCGGCTCATTACACGGACCTCCTTTGCTCGATGCAACGAGATCTACTCTCTGACGTGATATTAACCCTGTTTCCATTCGATCCGGGGATCTGCCTGACTTCAGCCTAACTTACGGAACTCTCCTGCCTGTTTGACAAGTAGGGACGATAGGGAGGATTAGAGACTGATAGAACGCGAGATACCCAGATCGCGACCATCGAACACCGACAGTGTCAAGCATGCGTGGGTTTTGTCGGACGCTAAGTGGTGGGGCCGACGGGATTTGAACCCGTGACCGCCAGCGTTCTGGATGGTTCCCCAGGCTCTCCGCCCACATCGGGCTCTGGAATCCTAGACCATGCTAGACCACGGCCCCAGGGTCCTGGACGCCCTCGAAATCCGCTATCTATAGGCGTCATATTCGATGATCGCTCCTACGACTTAAGACTGGACATACAGCTGACTGAGATTTCCCCACCCCGTATTCAATGGGAGTAGGTCACACAAACGTCTCGTTTCTTGGCATTTCGCCCTAGAGCCTCTTGCGGAAAGCCAGCTGGTACAGTTCGATGGAAGATTCCTTGCAGGAGGCTAGAATATTCCTGTCGTACCCCCGACATATCAGAAACTTTCTGATCCGAATTCCCCCTAGCGACTCCTGGGAACCGTATCCCCGGGCTATCCTCAGGAGCTGAGCCACGGCCTCTTCCGTGGCGAGCGTCTCTATCTCCACCACCACAGATCGATCAGAAGAGTCACGGAGGATCAGGTCCGCCCTCCCAGTTCCCACGTCTACCTCCATGCCCTCCCTCTGCAGTCCCTCTTCCAGGATTGAAGGATCGTCCCAGAGCAGCTTGGCTATAGGTCTCTCGGCCATCCCGTCGGCCTCCGTGTAGTCCTCAAGTCCCTTATCAGACATCTTCACAAGCGCCTCCTCAACCGACACGTATGATGCCCCTAGCCTGTGTGGAAAGACGCGGTGCGGTCTATCGTCCTTGTAGACCAGCAGAACGGGGGTGTTGCTCAGGTTTAGTCTCTTGCCTTTCGACAGTGGCAACATGTATCCACCGGAGGTCACGATCTTGCCTCTGGTGTGGGGAGGTATTCCCCTAATCTCGTCCCGTAGCCTAAGAGCGTCTTCAGCAGATAGCTCATCGAACTCGTTGACCAAGAGTTCAGCTCCTTGGGAGTCCGCCACCGTCTCCGCCTTCGAGATCAGGTCACTGAGCCTTGTCACGTAAGAAGACTCCCGGCCGTACAACAGCAGCATCCGAAACGTCAACGACTTGTCGCCACCTTCGCCCTCTCCCTCACTACTGATCCTGTTGGGCTTTGAGATGGTTGTGGAAGGATGCCCTTTCATGGTTCAAATAGGCTCAGAACCTCCCGATAGTTTCCAGTGCAGGGGTTTCTCTTGTAGGCCCTTAGGAACCCGAACAGCTCTTCGAACGAGGTTCTCAGGAGAGCTTCCTGGAAGAGTGCCTTGCTCGGAGAGGTGAAAATGAAGTACTGTATCATCGAGGTGAGGTTTGACGGGACACGTCGCGTGGAGGCTGACTCGAAGTCGATGATCTTTGTCGCGTCGTCTTCGTCGACGTAAACGTGCTTGTGAGGCCGAGAAAGCTGTCCATGATCCAAGCCTATCTTGTCCAGAGCCGCGCACTGATCCAGTACCGCCCTAGACAGACGCCAGACGGCCTTGGGAGACTCCTCGGACTGCGCCATCGCCTCTAGATGTTGGTGCATGGACCGACCCTCCACTAGCTCCAGAATGAGGATGTCTTCGCCGCTTCCCAGGAGTGTTGGACCCACGCCCACCGAATTCGCGTGGCCAAGCATTTCTGCCTCGTGCTGCACACTTCCTCTGCCGGAGTCGGTTCGAAGGATCTTCACCGCCACGGCTGAGCCAGCTTTGACGCCCATGAGGACTAGACTTGTCGTTCCCTTCCCGAGAATCTCGAACTTCCCCAACCGGGTTCCTCCCTGAAGCAGGATTCGATCAATCCCCAGCTCAGCCAGTTCCTCGATCCTCCGAGACGTGACCGTTCTCTCCTGCGAGGGATACGCCAGGAACCGCCCGATGAACGCGGGGTCGAGCGTGTCAACCGTGAAAGCTCTGTCCTCAGCCTCTGCCGAGGGCTTGACTCCGATCGTGGCAGATTCCCTCTCCGCTCGTTACGGGGCCTCATGAGATTGGTCGGTCCACCAGAACTCCTTTCGCCCGAGAAAATGGGAGATAGAGGGCTTGACGATCTCGATTCGACGGGCGGCCTCCGTCAGATCTTCTGTCCCCAGCACTCTCGCCGTCTCCGACACCTCTCCTCGGATCCCCCTAGGTATGATCTCAACATCCTGCAGGACCTTCTCAAGGGCGGTGACGGCGTTGGTGAGTTCTCTTCTCTTCAGGGCTGCCCATCTGCCCTCTCGCGTGATCCAGACGTGGATCGACTTGGGGAGGTTCTCCTGCAAGAACGAGGTTTCGTGTCTCTCGTCGTAAGGGTAGGGGCCCATGTGAAGATGCTGTTCTGGTATGTCAAGGGACTGGAGCTCGAATAGGAGAAGCGACGACGACCTGTAATCGCTATAGGTGTCCCACCTCAGAGGGTTGAAGCCGAACTCCCGAAGCCTGGTTTCGAGGTTCCTGGCGAGCCGTTCCAGTTGTGGGTGAAGGGTGTCTTCTATCAAGGCTCCGTGGTGGAAGAGCATCCCCATTACGCCCTTCCTCTTGGCCAGCGAGGGTCGCAAGTCCTCTCGTCCTACGGGGCGCTGCTCGAAGAATAGCCTGCTTGGGACGCTGAGAAAAGCGTGTGAGGCCGAGATGAACAAAGAGAAGGAGAGACGCGACACTGCTGCGGCTACGTTGCGTCCCTTGTCCACCGGGTCTACAGCTATGAGGGGGTCTTCCTCGAAGAGCTGAAGGGGGATCTCCGGCGACCCTTCAAAGTGTCCCTCCACATCGATAACCCTGGGTGGTCTCCAATTGGCTCCAGCCTTCAGCAGTCCTAGGAACGATCGGTGGGCTATGATGAGGAGCTCGCAGAGATATCCGGAGAATCCACCGATGGCTGCCTCGGCTCCATACACGCCTATGGATTTCAGAAAGCGTTTCAGGAGGCGTATCTGATCCCTTAGCTCGTCATCCAAGTGTTCCTCCGCGTACTGAACATGATAGAAGGTTCTATCTACGGCGCTCTTCCACTTCGGGGGCCTCGTTCGATAGGCTGGGATCACGCTGATGTTCAAACCCTCCGCCTTACCTTCTACATAGGGGTGCTCAGCCCACCGTTCCACGACATCGTATCCTTCGAGAACTCGTCTTCCGATTTTGAGGCCTACCCTCTCGAATTCCTCCCTTGACAGGGTGGGTGGCAGGAGAACGAATATGTCGACGTCGATTTCGGATGACAGATAGGTACCCTTTCTCACAGATCCCCCTAGGAAAACCTCGGCTTCTGGCTCGATTTCCCTCGCCACCTTACCAGTCCTTTCCAGAAATCTATCAGCGACAGCCCTAACCTCGAGAACTTTCCTTGGATTAGGCCTGATCTCCTCAAGGATGCGCTCTAGGAGGGATTCGACTTTCAACTCAATCAACCCATAATACGCAGTGTGCATAAGCGGCTTTGAGGAAGGCGCACAATACTGGGCGAAGTGGGACAGCAACAACCCCAATACGGGCGGGCTGGATCGATAGGAGGCTCATTGGGAGTAGTCGCATTCGCTATATCCTACTCGGCACTTGCCTTACTTGCTTAGTGAAGATTGTGCGATGAAAATCGGTCTGGTTCAGTACAACCCCGCTTGGGAGGACAAAGAAAGCAACAAAGAGAAGATTGACTCCCTCTCGGACGATCTGATAAGGCTGGATCTAATCGTTCTTCCGGAGATGACCCTCACAGGGTTCACAATGAGGTCCTCCAAGTTTGCTGAAGACCTCGAGGGACCAAGCTTCCACTACTTCTCCAGCCTGGCCAAGGACAACTCCGCCCACGTCATCGCGGGAATAATCGAAAAAGCGCACGAGGGCAGCTTCAACACCCTGCTCCACATTTCTCCCCAGGGAAGACTGGAAGCGACCTATAGAAAAATCCATCCCTTCTCCTATTCGGGAGAAGACAGACACTACTGCAGAGGAGAAGCAAACGTAATCACCACGATAGACACCTGGAAAGTGGGTCTGTCGATCTGCTACGACCTCCGCTTCCCAGAACTTTACAGGGAGTACGGCAAAGACAGGGCTCATCTGATAGTTAACATCGCCAACTGGCCTGATGCGAGAATAGATCACTGGAGAACCTTGCTGAAGGCCAGAGCAATCGAGAACCAATGCTACGTAGCGGGGGTGAACAGGGTCGGCGAAGCCCCAAGCCTGAGCTATAACGGTTTCAGTGGCCTCTACGACCCGATGGGCAAGGAGATCGCCAGCATCAGGAACAAGGAGATCACAATCGTAGCGAACATCGACAAGGATTATGTTGATAAAGTCAGACGCAAGTTTCCCTTTCTAGACGATCTCTACCTGATTTGATAATGCTCAACACAAAATCCATATCCGTGGCCTAGCCTCACTAGCTGCATCTACCAGACCGTGGCAGCCTCCCCCACACTTACAAAGCTCCGTGTAGCTAGAGATGAGCTCAAGTTCCTGACAAATAGTCTACTATTCCGCAGACTGTGAACTCAATCTGTGAGCCTGACTACATGAAGATCGGAATAAACGGGGCCGCTGGGGGTGAGAAGGCTTTTCTTCAATCTTAGATCTTCGACTTCCACAGTGTATCTGGGCGCCTCCTCAAACTCGGCCAGGATCCGAGGAACATCTTGGGCCAGCCACGGCTGCTTGATTCTCGCTAGGGTTAGGTGAACCCTGAACTCTCTTTTCTCCCGCTTGAAACCCAACGACGCTAAGGCATCTTCAACCTTGGCTGCCAACTG
>JAUWBL010000192.1 GCA_030601715.1 Candidatus Geothermarchaeota archaeon
GATGGTGAGGGAGTTCGAAGAGAACAGGCGCATCATGGTCAGGGAGATAAGGGTTCCTGATGGATGGAAGGCGAGAACGGAACTCGAAATCAGGAGAGTGATGAGCAACATAACATAGCAGGAGTGAAGTTGTGGCCGAGGGACGGGACTGCCCCCTACTGCCTATCTACGTGGCTCAGGGCTAGATGGTGGACAAGCCGTGTCCTCCCCCAGATGCTGCCACTGCGGCACCCGAACCAACCTCCTGGAGAAGGATCGGTAGGGCAGAGTCGTCTGCCTCCGCTTCATCGTGCTGGGGAGGAACGAGGCCAGAACCCCCACGAACGGGAAGCCTTCAGACCCCTCGGACATTCCTAAAGGAAGG
Organism: Candidatus Geothermarchaeota archaeon; assembly: GCA_030601715.1. GTDB lineage: Archaea > Thermoproteota > Nitrososphaeria > Geothermarchaeales > JAUWBL01 > JAUWBL01. The sequence goes on from JAUWBL010000192.1 coordinate 365, forward strand.
GAGGAAGGGCCCGAATGAGAACCAGAGAGGCTTCCGGATGTCGACGCACGAGCCCCCGCCACCCAAGCCTTAGATAAGACTAGTCTAGCCATGTTTTACACTAGGATTAGGAACTTCAACCGGGAGGTTTCGGTCATCGGTTTCGGAACCCGGTCCCTCAGCAAAGTGGGCACCAAAGCTGGCGTGAAAGCTGTGCGACGCGCCTTGGATCTAGGGATGAACCTCGTCGACACGGCCCCTAACTACGGTTCGGGAGAGGCCGAATCGATACTGGGAGAAGCCATCAAGCATAGGCGACAGGAAGTGATCCTGTGTACCAAGGCGGGGCTTGCGGTGGATGAGGAGGGGAGGCATACCCAAGATTCCCGACCGGACGCCATAAGGGAAACGGCGGAAGGCTCCCTCCAAAGGCTTCACATAGAGCGCATAGACATCCTCACGATCCACTACGCCGACCCTATGGTTCGCCCCGAAGAAACCATCGGAGCCCTCCAAGAACTCATCGAAGAAGGAAAGGTTTTCCAGGTCGGCGTCTCCAACTTCGACCGTCAAACCATCGAAGAATGGACGGAGCAAGTCGACATCGTCACGACCCAAGCCCACTACAACCTCCTTCTACGAGACATTGAGGAGGACATTCTCCCCTTCTGCAGACAGAGACAGGTCACAGTTCTGGGCTACATGCCCCTCTTCATAGGGCTGTTGACGGAGAGGCTTCTGGAGGAAGAGGAGTTCGGCCCAGAGGACGTGAGGTCACAGATGCCGGAGCAAATGATGCAAGGCTGTAGGGAGGTAATCCGTCGGCTCAGAGGAATCGCTCAAGACAACGATTGTACCGTGGCGCAACTCGCCCTTGCGTGGGTCCTGTCCAAAGAGGGTGTTTTGCCCCTCGTGGGATCCACCAAGGTGCCCCAAGTAGAGGAGAACGCCGAGGCCGTCGATCTCGATGTCGGCGGCGAGGCCCTGAAGGAGATGGAGAGGGTAGCGTCGGAGGTAGAGGCCAAGGTCCACTTCCCCATGCCGATGAAAGTGGAGAAACTAACAAAGGGCTACGACGGCTCAACGGTCGGCGTGTTGACCATGGGCTTCAAGGTGCGCCTACCCCCATCGGCACGGAAGGGCGACACCGTCCTGATAGACCCATGGACGGGGAAGATCATCGAGAAGCAATAGGCCACTCTGGGTCAAGGCTATTTCAGTCGGCGACCCCGTGGGTCTTTTGATCGACGTGACCGAATCCAGCTTCGATCGGGGTCTCGTCTTCCCCTTCGCCGCGTTCGTCGGTCAGGAGTTGCTGAAGACGGGCCTCATCCTCAACGGACTCTTTTTATGAGCCGACAAGTCGACGATGTCTCGCCTCCGAGTAAGCAGACAGACCGCCCGAAGGTTCATCCTAAGGAAACAACATCTTCTTCCTCCGAGAACAGCCCCTAGGGCTCTCGACGTAATCCGCGACTTGGGTTGTATCCAGATAGATCCGGTCAACATAGTGGAGAGAAACCATCACCTTGTACTCTGGAACAGGGTCAACGGATACGCAACCGCCGACCTCGAAGGCTTGGCCTACAGAGACAGAAAGCTGTTCGAGTATCAGTGCAACGGCTCCTCCCTGATCCCCATCGAGGACTATCCCTACTTTCGACCTTGGATGGACAGACGAGGAGAGACGGGGATGGTAGACGGAGCCCCGCTGAAGGAACGGTTGAGCGACCTCATAGACAAGACGTACAGACGGATCGAGACAGAAGGCCCTCTGAGCTCCCGGAACTTCTCCTCCTCCGCCAAGCTCTGGTGGGGATACAGCGTCAAAACGAAGGCGGTGAACCTGGCCTTGGAGTTCCTCTACTTCAGCGGCGAGATAGCGGTTCACCACAGGGAGGGAAACACAAAAGTCTACGACCTTGCGGAACGGGTAATCCCACCCGAGCGTCTCTCTAAAAACGTGTCTCCAAATGAATCGATGGAGTACCTAGCGATGAGGGCTCTGAAGGCCCTCGGGGTGGCGTCCCTTCGCCAGTGGAGGGACAGGCTGGCCGACTGGGGCAACAGATGGAGGGGTCTGGACATCCCCTCCTTCTCTCCGAAGAGCAAGGCAGCAAAGTATCTGGAATCCTTCTCTGAGGGAGAGACGATTGAACCTGTGAGGGTTGAAGGCAGAGAACCCGACTATTTCGTTCCATCGGAGGACGTGGAGGGCCTGCAGGAAACAGCCGAACAAGAGTGGGAGTCAATGGCGGCGTTGCTTTCACCCTTGGACAACCTGTTATGGGACAGGCCAAGGCTGGAGGAGCTGTTCGACTTCTCCTACAAGTGGGAGATCTACCAGAAGGCGGAGAAGCGGAGGTACGGGTACTACGCGATGCCTGTCCTTGTCCGAGACAGGCTGGTGGGGAGAATCGACCCTAAGCTGGAGCGAGAGGAAAAGATGTTGGTCTGTAACCTGTTCCAGATCGAACCAGAAGTCGATT
>JAUWBL010000205.1 GCA_030601715.1 Candidatus Geothermarchaeota archaeon
GCCATGGATGACGGCAGGTTCCACATCGAGGACAAGGGCAGCACGAACGGCACTCGGCTAGATGGAGAGGACATCAAGGGGCTGGGTCCACGGGAGCTGAGCGAGGCAGACATCATCACCTTGGCGGACTCTATCAACCTCGAGTTCAGATTGGCAGAGTAGACGCCCCCTACATGCCCCTGGCTCCAGGCTCCAACGTGGAGACCTCCAGGGACAGATACGAGATCGAGAGGGTCCTGTTCGAGGGGGGAATGGGGCGGATCCTAGCGGCCCGAGGGAGCTCTGGTCGAAGGGTGGTAGTGAAAGAGCCCCGGTTTCACGAGAGGGACGAGAGGGACAACAGGATAAGACTAGAGAAGCTGAAGGTAGAGGCGGAGATCCTCTCAGCCATCAGGCACAGAAACGTCGTTGAATACGTAGACTCCGTCGATCGTGGCGAGACCTTCTATCTGGTCCTCGAATACATCGACGGAAAGGACATGAGGACGAAGTTCTGGAAGAGACCGCCGCCCGAGCCCTTGGCGAAGAAGTACATCCTCCAGGTTCTTGGCGCTCTCCGGTACCTTCATCGCAAGAACATAATCCATCGCGACGTGAACCCAAAGAACATCCTCGTTGGATCCGTCGTGAAGATGATAGATTTCGGAGCGGCGAAGCGGGGATACACCCAGATCCTGCCCTTGGAGCACACGATCATAGGGACGCCAGGGTGGTCCGCCCCTGAGCAGTTCTCAGGAGTGACAACACCACAGTGTGACATCTACGGAGCCGGAGCCACCCTGTTCTTTCTGCTCACGGGGGAGCCTCCAGCTCTTCAGCCCGGCTCTGAGACCGCGGAGAAGAAGCATAGAAAGATCCTTGAGAAGACCTCGGACAAGCTTCTGAAAATCGCGCTGAAGGCTCTGAGCCTTGATCCCAGGGATAGGTACCGACTGGCTGAGGAGATGTCAGCTGACATATCGGGAAGGAGCGTGTCTGCCGTTCCGAGCGTCGTGTGCATGGGCAAGAGGCATCCGATTTCTGGATCTCTAGCGATCGGCCGGTCTGAGCTCTGCGACTTGGCTGTCGAGGATCCAGCCAGGTATCTCTCCAGGAGGCACGCGGTGATCTACGAAAGGGGCGGGGCCTTCTGGGTGGTGGACAGCAACAGCGTCAACGGCACCTTCATCTACAGAGATGGCCGCTTCCGAAGGATCTCAAGAGCCAAGCTTCGTAGAGGGGACCTGATAGCGTTGTGCCATAGATCTGGCAAGGGCCCCTATGTGACGTTGCGGGCGGACATCCCCTAGGACCGTTGGAATCCTTCGCTTCACGACCCTGCACTCCACCTATAGCGAACCACAGCCGTGGACAGCCCCGGTTTCTCTATGTCCGCAGAGTCCTTCAGTCTCTCGCATGCTTCTTGGGGGATCGAAGCAGAAGCCAGGATTTCGACGAGTTCTTCCCGAGACAGACTCTCGGGAAGGCAGGGTCCTCCCATCAAGACGTCTCCGGAGTCGCGGAGCTCGGCATGACAGGTGTTGAGCTGCTGGGGCGTCTCGGGGGCAAGGACCTCGTCTCCGTTGTGGAGGAAGACTTCGGTGAGTCCGATTGTCCAAACGTGGAGGGTCGGAGGGACTATGAGAAGCAAGACGAGTCCTCGACTCCCAGGTTCCTCCTCTTGCCGGAGGGTCGGCATTTCGATGAGAAGGGCCTCCTCGACAAGGGTCTTCATGTCCTCTGTGGTTTGCTGTGTGCCTGCCTCTTGGGCACGCGAGAGAATCTGCGAGAGGCTTGGCATCTCTTCCATGCCGTAGCGCATGAGGGCGATGAATGCTTCCTCGGGCTTCGATTCGTAGAGGGCGGAGAAGTGGGTGGCTTCGAACTCCGCACCGTCATCACCTACAAAGCCGATGGAGACATCCAGCCCCTTCCTCTCGGGCGGGTGAGGTGGTTTGTCTTCCGCGTCGTGAAGAAGCCTGCCACAGCTTGCGCAGGTTCTTTGGCCTTCTTTGTTCATGGTGCCGCATTCGGGGCAGGCGTTAGCTGCGGGCGTCTCGGGGGAGGAGCCCATGACTCTTGTTAGGTATTCACATGGTATGAAGCATCTCTTGAAGGCGGGGCGTCTCATAGGTGGAATGCCTGAATCTTGCGAGTTGTTGCGATCCGCCAGGACAGGGTGGGCCGGAGATCGATCATTTCGCATAGGTATCGTAGCTTTTGTTGAGGGGATGAATCCTTCGTGTGGGAGGCTAGAGGGGTGTCAGACTCGGCCATAGGCTATGCTTCGGACATAGGTCTGCTCCGGGCGGTCAACGAGGACAGTGTCGGCGTTCTGAGGCTCTATGTTGCCGGGCGGAGGACGGAGACCCTATCTGTTCTGGCCGTGGCCGATGGGATGGGCGGCCACGCGAAGGGGGAGGTGGCCAGCAGGCTGACCTTGAGGGGGCTGATGAACAGGGTGGCCGTCGAGTCGCTCCGGGGGGAGGATGGGGATCTTCCGGAGGCCTTGAGAGAGAACGCTAGGGTGACGAACCGGGAGGTTTTCGATTATGCTCGGGAGCATCCGGAGTGTCTGGGCATGGGGTCTACCCTAACCGCCTGCGTCGTGACGGAGGGCCTGGTGTACGGTGTTCATGTCGGTGACTCCAGAGCTTACCTCTTCGGCCCGACGGG
>JAUWBL010000147.1 GCA_030601715.1 Candidatus Geothermarchaeota archaeon
CCGAACTTCGAGGCTATCTCCCCCGCGATCCTGCCCAGCTCCTGTGTAGCCACGTCCTTCTCGACCTCGATCTCCAGCCGTGAAACACGTGTGCCCTCCTTGGACCGACCCCTCACCACACCGAGAAAGAAGAGAAGGCCCCCCGACTCCCCCGACTCGTTCCGCTGCACGAAATCCGTAATCTCCTGCAATGCGTTGAAATCTGACCACTCAACCACCCTAGATGCTGTCACCCACGAGACACCTGTAAGCTCTCAGATACGACATCTCAACAGCAACCTAATATCGTCACACGCACGACACGGTGCACGCCAACATGGAGCAAAGACGTAGCGAGTGTTGATTCTGTGTATGCCTTCTCTGACGTTGATTCTTCTTTCCAAACAGGAGCTGCTCTCCCTGGAAATGCTGAAATACGTGATTCCTACGATAGTATTCAATAGAAGGCGTTACGAGGTCTCGACATGGGTTCGCTAAGTCGTCGTAGATTCTTGGAGGTTACGGCTGGCGGAGGAGCGGCTGTAGTCGTCGCTTCCCAATTCGGTGATGACATCCTAGACCAGTTCTCTTCACCGCTTCTGGGGGAGGTTGCTTCGAAGTCTGCGTTGGAATCGGGTTCCACGGTTGTTCCGACTACTTGCTGGATCGGGAAGCAGGACTGTGGCATGCTGGCCCATCTCGTGGACGGGAGAGTCGTGAAGCTCGAGGGTCATCCGGATCACCCTCGCAACAGGGGTACCCTCTGCCCCAAGGGGCAGGCTCAGATCATGGCCTTCTATGATCCCTATCGCCTCAAGGCGCCCCTCAAGAGGATCAACGAGAAGGGCGTCCCGGGCGAGTGGGTTGAGGTTTCGTGGGACGAGGCACTCACCATCGTTGGTGACAGGGTGAGGGAGGTCATGGACAGAGACCCACGGCTCCTCATCTGGCAGAAGGGGCGGAGCAAGGCCAAGGAGTTCTACGACAACGCCTTCGTCGAGGCCGTAGGGGCCACCAAGCTCGGTCACGGAGCCTACTGCTCAGACGCCGCGTATCGAGCGGAGGAATACACAATCGGATTCCATGGCGGCTTTCACCCCGACTTCCGCCACTGCAGGTACCTCCTATCGTGGGGCTGGAACATGGTCAACGCAGGAGGCAACAAACTCTGCTGGATAACCTGGCCCCAACAGTTCTTGGAGGCTAGAGAACGAGGCATGAAGGTTGTGACCCTCGACCCCTGGAGAAGGGGCATGGGCCCCCACACCGACGAGTGGCTACCCATCAGGCCCGGGACCGACCTAGCGTTCTTCCTCGCCCTGGCGAACGTCTTGGTTGACAGAGGATACATCGACATCGAGTACCTGACCTCCCACACGAACTCCCCCTTCCTGGTGAAGGAAGACGGGTTCTTCCTTCGGTCGGAAGGCAAGGAACAGGTCTGGGACACCGTCTCGAATTCGGCAAGGCCCTTCGACGCTACGGGGATCAGTCCGGCGCTAGAGGGCGAATACACAGTCGGCGGAGAGAAGGTCAAGACATCCTTCCAAGTCTTCAAGGAGCACTTGGCGCAGTACACCCCCACCTGGGCAGCGTCCGTCTGCGACCTACCTGCCAGCACCATAGGCAATGTCGCCGAAGAGCTAGGAGAGAACGCCCTCATCGGCAGCAAGATCGTGCTAGAGGGGGTAGAACTACCCTACCGTCCTGTAGGCCTCATGGCATATCACGTAGCTCAGCAGGAGCACGGATTCCAAGCCTCCCGAGCGGCAACGATTGTCTTCATGCTTCTGGGAGCCATAGAGGCGGTGGGCGGCCTGCGTGTTGACTTCACGAGAGGCATACACAAGAACTTCTCTGTACTCGACAACATCGTTGTCAAGGATCCGCCCTACAACATCTACCTTAAGGACAGCAAGTTCTTCCCGATAAACTCGGTCAACCCGGGCATCATGGCCCTGGCTATGCTCGACCCCGCCAAGTACGAGGTAGACTACACCCCCGAAGTCGCCATCCTCCACATGTGCAACCCCCTCCTGTCCTTCCTAGACCAAAAGGTCTTCCTCGAGGCCTACAAGAAACTCAAATTCGTGGCGGTCATCGACGCTTGGATGAGTGAGACGGCCGACTACTTCGCCGACATAATCCTGCCCGCCGCCACAATCGAGAAGTACGAGGGTCCCATCAACGTCACAGACCAGTACAGCGATGCCGAATCTCTGAGATTGCCTCCCATGGACCCCCTTTTCAAGACTAGGGGGGAGATCGATATCTACATCGACCTCTGCGAAAAGGTTGGGGTGCTCTACGGCGAGGGTGGATACATCGACAAGCTCAACTCCGAGCTCAAGCTGAGCGAAGAATACGTACTTGACCTAAACCTGAAGCCAGCTGTCAGGGACATTTTCGACCGCTGGGCTAAGTCATCCGGCTACGAGGAGGGGATAGAACGCTTCGAGGAATTCGGAATCAGCGAGGTGAAACCCATCCCCGTAAACAAGCTCTATGCTCCGGCTTGGGATCCCCCCTACGGCGGGATCAAGCACAGGCTCTACGGCGAGTCCCTGAAACGCTATCAGGACACCATGAAGGAGAAGGGAACTGCCCAGGCCTTTTGGCAAGACTACACAGCTCTCCCAACATGGAGGGAGCCGACTATGGAGAGATCACCATCTGACTACAACCTCCACCTGATCTCCCACCACAAGATCGAATACAAGCAGTCGCGATCAACCTTCATTCCTCTACTCAACGAACTTGAACCGGAGCAGCGCGTAGAGATGAATCCCTCGGCAGCGAGGGCCAGGGGGATCGCCGAGGGCGACGAGGTCTGGGTCGAGTCCCACAATGCCGTGACACAGGAGACGAGGCGAGTCAGGGCCAAGGTGGAGTATGTCGAGGGAATAAGGCCGGACACGGTCTCCATGTCCCACCACTATGGCTTCTGGGTGCACCCAAAGGCCAAGGATGGGGGGCCCACCCCCAACTTCCTCTTCTTCACCGGCGAAGGCTATGTCGCCATGACGGCGGACCAGTCCTTCCACGTCAAGGTGAAGGTGTACGGGGGGGAAGACTAGAATGGCAAGATACGCATTCGTCGTCGACCTCAATCGATGCATGGGCTGCCGCGCCTGTGTGGAGGCCTGCAAGATCGAGAACAACACTTCCAAGGGTGTCTTCTGGATGCATGTGTTCCGGTTCGAGGCGGGAACGTATCCCGACGTTAACGAGTCGTTCTTACCTAGACCGTGCATGCACTGCGACAATCCTCCCTGTGTAAAGGTGTGTCCGACAGGGGCCCGATACAAGAGAGAGGACGGATTCGTCCTGACAGACTACGACGTATGCTTGGGGTGTAGGTACTGCGAAATCGCCTGCCCCTACGGTGTAAACTACTTCAACTGGAAGGATCCACGGAAGAGCTACTACTATGATTACACTAGTGAAGGCGACGATGTGTACGGATCCGGCAACATACGGGAAGCGATCGGAGACGTAGTGCCACCCTACCTTAATCCCGACTTGCACGAACCCCACGGCCCCGAACGGAAGCACAACGCGGGGGGAGGACACCAGGTGGGAGTGATCGAGAAATGCACTTGGTGTGTCCACAGGGTCGAGAAGGGACTCGATCCGGCCTGTGTGGCCAACTGTCCGGCCGGCGCCCTCAGCAAGGACGACGGTAAGATAGTCCCCAATCCCGCCCGATGCATCGGGTGCTACTGCTGCACGGAGGCCTGCGAGCGCCGCGCGATACAAATGCGACAGCCGCCCGTGGGTCGCCT
>JAUWBL010000145.1 GCA_030601715.1 Candidatus Geothermarchaeota archaeon
CGGTTATGATCGAAGGGGGAGCTGTACGGATACAGCTGGAGGAGTAATCGAGATGAACCCGATAGAATCGAAGTCGTTCTTGGCCGTTACACTGGCGTTGTCGCTGCTCAGAATGTCCATACTACCGGTGCAGGCAAACCCCTATGTTGGTCACTACCCGCCAGAAGATCGTCCACGAACCGCTTGACTAGTTGAAAGTCATCATCAGGCAACTCTTCCCGAGCCAACTCCAACGCACGATGTAGAAGTGCGTCATAGTGATGCACATCCCTCCTAGCCAAAGTACACCAGAGAGACACAAACAGAAGCGGTTCTGAAGTTGAACTATAGCGCCACAGGCCGGTTCTTGATTTAAGAGAGGTGCCATGCGAGGAGCCCGCTGCGCCGCCGGGTGGGAAACTCCGACTTTGAACGGTTCGACTGAACGCATAAATAACGCCGTTATGTCTCTATTGTGGAGATTTTTTGGGCAAGATGCCAAGACATCCAGGATCCTCACCAACGTCTCCGGGGACTTCTGTGCAAGCTGCGGTAGCAGGGAGCACGTACTAAACCGTCACGACGAACTCGTGTGCACCAATTGCGGCCAAGTGATCATGAGGCAGAACCTGGAGGAAGGCCCCGAGTGGAGGTCTTTTCTACCGGAGAGCGAGTCGAGGATCAGGGTTGGGGTTCCCACGACTCCTCTTCTCCGCGACAAGGGCATGTCAACCTTCATCGGGTTCGACAGACGCGATCCCAGTGGGAGACGGGTCACAGGAAGGTTCGCCAGGGACATCGTCAGGCTGCGGAAGTGGCAACACAGGCTGAGGGTGGAGGACACAAAGCAGAGAAACCTGTCGACGGCTCTCAAACTCCTCAACAGGATGGGAGAGAGGCTCGAACTCCCCTTCCCACTGTTGGAGAGGGCGTCCCACATCTATCGAAAGGCGCTGGAGAAGAACCTGGTTCGAGGAAGAAGCATCGGCGGCTTGGTCGCCGCGTCTCTGTACGTAGCCCTCAGATCCGAGAACCTGCCATGGACCCTTCGTGATGTCAGCCACGCATCGGGGTTTGAGAAGGGGGAGGTCAGCAAGTGCTACAGGCTCCTAGTTCAACAGTTCCGTCTGGAGATGCCGCTCATCGACGCCGTTCCCTACGTTCGGAGGATATGCGCCCAGCTGAAGCTAGAGAGAAAGGTCGACCTCACCGCCTCCCGCATCCTGAGGATGGCTCAAGAGAAGAGGCTCACAGGAGGCAAGTCCCCGGTGGCAAGCGCGGCAGGAGCCATCTACTACGCCTGCAGAGTCCTAGGCGTAGAACTGGCCGAGAGCGCGATAGCAAAGGCAGCTGGAACCACGGAGGTCACCATAAAGAACCACTTCGTCGAGTTCAAAGACAAAATCAAGCCGGTGACTCCAATCGTGACTGTGGTGCGATAGGACAGCTGCTCAAGGAGCCTTTCAGCACCCCGTCGGGCACTTATCTTTCCGAGACTTGTGTTCTTCCATATGATGTCATCGCAGCAAGACTCCGCCACGGTCGTCGAAACAACTCCGGTGGAGGAAGCAAAGTACTGTTTGATGGGGCTCCCAGACGTGGGGTTGGTCGGCCCCATAACCGTCGCCCACATAATCAGATTCCTCAAGATGGAGGAGTGCTGTCACGTCGAGTCGGATCTTCTTCCACCTGTGGTGGTGGTCCACAAGGGATTGCCCAAGTCTCCGGTGCGTGTCTTCCGCAAGGACGACCTTCTAGCGGTAACTTCGGAGATTCCCATACATCCCCGGGCAATACCGGCCATTGCCATAGCCCTGATGGAATGGCTTGAGTCCAAGAAGATACAGCTCTTGGTCAGCATCAGCGGGTTCCCGGTTCAGAATCGTTTGGAGATAGAGAAACCCTTGGTGTATGCCGTGGGATCGGAAGAGCCGTTGAAAGAGACCATAAGCAGGGCGGGTCTCGAGCTGTTTGAGGAGGGCTTCATCGTCGGCACCCATGCCTACATGCTTGCGGAATCCAAGAGCCGCAGGTTGCGGAACATCCTGCTTCTGTCCCAGTCCCACCTCAACTACCCCGATCCGGAGGCCGCGGTCTCCGCCATTCAAGCACTGGAAGGCCTTTTGGGGATCCAAGTCGACACCTCCGAGCTTGAGGAGCAGTCTGAGCAGATCCGGCTGATGACCCGAGAGCTGATGAAGAGAACGGCCCAGACCATGCGTCAGATGGGCAAGGGCCAGGAGTTGGAACTCCCGGCCATGTACAGGTGAGGTGAAGAAGGAAGTGTCGTGGTGGAGGAGGAGCACACGAAGGTTCTTCGACGAGTTCGAGGAGCTGAGGCAGGAGATCGAGGAGGCCTTCGAGGAACTCGTCTCCGAGAGACCCATGTGGGACGTCACAGAGCATGCCTTGGAGCCACTGGTGGAGATCCACGAGCGGCCGAACGACATCGTGGTGATGGTGGATCTCCCCCTTGTGCGTAAAGAGGATATCGACCTGAAGGTCGACGAAGATTCCCTCGTCATAAACGCTAAGATGCGGGAAGGAGTGAGGTTCAGACGGTGGGGGACCTACCAAAAAGACTGCGAGTTCGGATGTCTAAAGAAACACATCAGGCTACCGGTCGACGTGGATCCCGATCAGGTCAAGGCAACCTTCCGGCGGGGTGTGCTCACGCTGGAACTCGCTAAGAAAAAGAGAAAGGCCACCCCTTAATTCACGAGTGTCTCAATAGGTTCATTTCAATCGTGGTGAGAGGCGATCCCAAAACATAGCATCGACCACAGGGAGACGGGGAAGAGGCTGGACCTCTTCAGCTTCTCCGCGCGAACCGGGTCAGGCCTACCACTTTTCCATCCAAAGGGAAACATCATCCGCCAGGAGCTCATAGCCCTGATACGCCGGATGAACTCGAAGCTGGGATTCGAGGAGGTCTGGACCCCCCACGTCTTCAGGTCGCAGACCTGGGTTCAGTCGGGACACTACGAGGCCTTCAAGGACCGCATGTTCATCTTCGAGGCCGACGACGACGAGTACGCCATCAAGCCGATGAACTGCCCGGGCCACTCCTTCATCTACAAGAGCAGACCCAGAAGCTACAAGGATCTTCCGATAGCCTACTCCGAGTTCGGAACCGTCTACAGGAACGAGCAGTCCGGCGAACTCAGCGGTCTCCTGAGGGTGAGAGCGGTGACGATGGACGACGGCCACATGTACCTGATGCCCGGCCAGATCGAGGAGGAGGCCTCGAAGATTCTGAGAGCATCGTTGGAGACGTTCAGCGTCTTCGGCATCGAAAAGCTCGACGTGAAGCTTTCCACCAGACCGGAGAAGGCCATAGGCGAAAAGGAGCTTTGGGCGGAGGCCACGGAGGCCTTGAAGCGCGTCCTCGAATCCTCCGGCACAGAATACGAGATCGCCGAGGGAGAAGGAGCCTTCTATGGACCAAAAATAGACGTGGACATGGAGGACTCCCTAGGAAGAAAGTGGCAGTGCGCCACAATTCAGCTCGACTTCTTCATGCCAGAGCGCCTAGGCCTTGAGTACACGGGGGAGGACGACAAGCCCCACCGACCCGTCCTCATCCACAGAGCCATCCTAGGATCCCTGGAGAGATTCATCGCGATCCTCTTAGAGCACTACCAAGGCAAGCTGCCGACGTGGCTCTCCCCAGAACAGCTCAGGATCATCCCCGTCTCCGACAAACATCTCGGATACGCGAAGCAGGTGGCGGGCAAGTTGTCCGACGTAAGGGTCACGATTGACGAGAGCTCAAAGACCGTCAGCAAGAAGATCAGAGAGGCATGGATGGACAAGGTGCCCTAC
>JAUWBL010000042.1 GCA_030601715.1 Candidatus Geothermarchaeota archaeon
GATGGGCCCTGGAGTACATGGAGAGATTCGTTTTCTCGAAGATCATGAGGACTGGAGTACAGTTCTCCTTGAACACCCTCGTCTTCAAGATCCTAGGCTACAAGATGGTTTTTGCGGTTGAGGACCCATCTAGGCTTTCTGACAGGGCGGGCCGAGTTCTGCCGGATGTCTTCCTCATGGGGCCTGATTCAACCATGGATGACCTAGCCGGGGAGATCCACACGGAACTCCGGAGAAATCTGATACACGGTGTCGATGTCCGAACAGAGCTGAAGCTGCCGCGGAGCTACTCTCTTCGGGATCGTGATGTGCTAACGCTCGTCACTGCGGCTAGGCCCAAGAAACGTAAGAGAGAACGTGACTAGAGAGAGGCGTTCACGGACTCGGCTCTCATGACTGGTGACACGCTCTTCTTTGTGGGAGACTATCTGAACTTCGGCTTTCCCAACCACCCCCTAACATCCGAGAGGTTCCACCGAACTGTACGTCTCCTACAACAAAGAAGGATTCTCGATCGTCCAACCGTTCATGTCGTCGAACCAGAACCGGTTGACATGGAAGTTCTTCGGCTCTTCCACACCGAAGACCATGTTGAGCTGGTGAAACGCAAATCAGAAGAAGGAAGGGGCTATCTGGATTACGGCGACACACCGGCGTACCCAGAAGTGTACGAACACGCGATGCTGTATGTGGGGGCGACAGTTCAAGCGGTGCACGAAGTGGTTGAGGGGCACTTCGACCATAGTCTCCAGCTGGTTGGTGGACTGCACCACGCATCACGGAGCAGTAGCGCTGGATTCTGCGTCTTCAACGATGTGGGCGTAGCCATCTCCTATCTCTTGGAGAGGATGGGAATCGAAGGAGTTCTCTACTTTGACATCGACGCGCATCACGGCGATGGAGTTTTCTATGAGTTCTATGACGATCCTCGAGTACGGATAGTGGATATCCACCAAGATGGCAGAACCCTCTACCCCGGCAGAGGTTTTGATTGGGAGACAGGATCAGGCAAAGCCCGGGGGACGAAGATGAACATTTCACTTCCCCCGGGATCAGGAGACAGGGAGTTGCTGAGGGCGGTGCAAGCTGGCATCGAATTCGGAGAGAAGGCACCTGTAGAAATGATCCTAGTCCAGGCCGGGACAGATGGCATTCGAGGCGATCCAATCACCGCACTGTCCTACTCCATAGAAGGACATCTGAAGGCAGTCGAGTCCTTCCATCAGCTCTCTGAACGGTGTTGCGACGGAAAACTTGTGGTCTTTGGCGGAGGAGGATACAACGTTGAAAACACGTCACAAGCCTGGGCTAACATACTGGACCTTCTTTCCGCCTAGGCCTATCTTCTGTGGGAGCGATTTGATCAGCCGCGAAAGACAACTTAGCGCCGCAACCCCTCTCAACCTCCAAGGCAAGGTGTATATTGAACCCATTCGAACAACTAGGACCGGTTTCAGGTGCTTCGCCGAGCTCCCGCCCTACTTCCTCAGCATGTTGCCGTGGATCGACTACAGCTATGAAATAGAAGGAATCCCCCCCCGCATCCTAGGTCCACCTGAGAAGGTGGTCCTCCAGACGTATCACGGGTCTGATGCCAAGACCTTCTGTCTCTTCACTCTCTTTGACGTAGAGGGAAACTTGACGTCAGAGGACTTGTACGGAAGGAAGGTCACAATAAGGAGCGGGCAGTGGGAGAAGTTTGAGGCCCGAATAGCGAAAAGCAAGAGAGAAGAATCCCTCTGGATGAACTTTCTCTACAAGTTCTCTTCGAAGACACGCTCTGCGAAGTATCCCGCTTTCGAGGCGACCAACTTCTCAGAGTTCCGTGGACCAAAGGGAGACAAGATCAAGGCGGTCAACGTCAGACCGCGGGCAGTTTTCTACCAGGACAATCTGACAGCGGTTAAGCGACATGCTGATTCCGACGCAAGAATAGTTGTCTGCCCGAGGAACTTCTTGGGCCTATTGGATTCCACCGGTGTGCAGGAGGATGATGAGACAATGGTTGCAGCCTTGGAACTCTGCTTGAACTCCCACTGGAAATCCATCGAGGACGTAGAACCCGACTTGATGGGGTTTGTGGCGAGAAGACTGGCTTCGGTACGGGAAGGGGTGAAACGTATGGGGTCCAGATTTGTCGAGATAGTGGCTTCTCTTCAATCCGTTTCGGAGCAGACCGGGTCATGTATCATCACAAGCCTGCCTCGTCTGATAGGGGATATCGTAGCGGAGACACTGGTCGCTGTAGACCATCCACGGGTGTTCTTCCGCAATGTCAGGCCTTCGAAACCTTACCAACCGCTGTTTCAGTGTGAGGGTGACACGCCGGCTAGGTGGCGGATCAGGGGCTGGTCGCTACTCATTCTTACACCGGAAGAGTTTCAGCCACTGTCTGCCAGGAGGACAGAACCGAGCTTGTCGGTAGTTCTTGGAGCGGATCACAGCTACGATGCATCGTCTACTGAAGGATTCATCCTCCAGTTGGGGGCCCTTCCGAGGGAGATTCGCACTGCTGCCCCGGAACGTCTCTCCTGCTCCCTACGGCTGGATGGCCGAGTCCTGTTCATGGCTTCTTCTGATGAGGCTGGACACTCGTTCAATCTTCAGCGGATGATGAGCCGATCTCGAGCCATTCGCTGACAGCACTGTCCCTCTTCCGTCGGCTGGACTGAAGCAAATCTCTGGCGAGTTGAACTGTCTGGAGATCGGCTCCCATATCCTGTGCTATGTCTTCGTCACGCCAGCCCTTTTCTACACCCAAGAGAATGGGATCGATCTCGTAGTGGGAGGCCTTCAGATCGGGGCTAAGACGGGTGACGAAGCTCGTCATCGGCCCAATCATGAAGCCCACCCTCAATAGCCTGGCGACCATGTCCACCTGGGTCTTGTAGATCGAGAGGAGCGGGTGAAGATCACCTGCGTAGTCCCCCCAAGTTGTCGAGCCACTGAGGACGAAATCGCTTCTGTTCACGCTGCTGCATACCATCTGCTGGTATGTGTCGGAGTAGTAGTGGAGGATAGACATCTTCAGCTTTGAAAGAAAGTCGAGGGCGATGCTCTTTCTCGTGGAGGCGTCTCCAGGAGGGCGTCCTCGTCGAATCATAGGCAGCTCCCTCATGATGTTCCTGAAGAGCGTGGTGATCTCGATGACGCTGAGGTTGAACTTTCCCATGCGTGCGATTCTGTTTATGTTCCGAAGGGCAGCCTGCGAGTGCGTCTCACGGTTGAGGAGGTATATCGCGTGGAGACGGGAGCCCGTTACAGCCCTGCTACACAGAAGCGCCGTCACACATGAATCAACGTCATTCTCTACTTCCACAATCACTCCTTCTACTCCCGACTCTTCGACATGCTTTTTGATGTTCTTCGTTTGCGACTTGACATAGGAGGCGGGCCTGAAACTCTTGAGTTCAGCTTTCAGCGCAGAGAATTAGTCCACCTCCATCATGGAGGCAAGCTCCCGATCTGTGCTAGAACGTATTCCCTTGCTTCTTGTGGCGTGGGCAACTTGGTCACGATCCTCCCTCCGTGTATGGCCTGGTATAGGAGTGGCTCAGGTTTTCCCCCGCAGCTCTGGCAGTCTTGAATTTCTCGTTCGAATAGGGTCGTCTGGAACGAAAGGCACTCCTCGCAACGCCACACTTGCTTCTTCCCAGACAGCTTGCCTCTTTTCGCCACAGGCTTGTTGTCTATCTCAACAATGTCGGCGGCGAAGTCCACGACGGGAGCCGCGCTAACACTCGTACCAACGCCGAATCCCTCTGCTCCAGCTTCGGAGAGCTCCATAACGCTCTCCTCCGTCAGACCTCCCGATACAAATACCTTGACATCGTGATGTCCGCGAACGTCAAGTTCCCACCGAACCTCCCGGACTATCTCTGGCATGTTCCCGCGCCTAGATGAGGGCGTGTCCAGTCTCACCCCGCTGACGCGTCCCTTGAGGGCGTCTGAAGCCATGAGAGATTCCATCTTCTCATCGCACAAGGTGTCCGCTAGCAAGATCCGTGGGACCTCTTTGTCCACGACAGAATCAAATGCTTTCCATGCTTCGACCTGATCTTGGGAGAGAAGGATGAGGGAGTGGGGCATCGTCCCAGTCGGCTGTACGCCGAGGAGCTCGGCGCCCACCACCGTCGAAACTGCGTCGAATCCCCCTACATAGGCGGCCCAGTCCAACATAGGTGCTATGGCGGGGTGCATCCTTCGGGCTCCAAAGGCAACGATTGGCTTGTTCATGACATTCATCTTCAGTCGAGCAGCCGCTGTGGACACCCCCGTGCTCTGGCAGATTAGCCCGAGAGCAGGAGTTTCGAACACGCAGAACTCTCCGTAACGGCCTTCGATGAAACCGACAGGAACCCTGACTCCATAGTCATCCTTTGGTCGAAAGATCGTGCCTTCCCGCATTATGTAGAGGTCGACATCCAGCCCCTCAAGCAATCTGATGAGCTCCACAGTCCCGGTCAGAACTGCCCAGCTCCAGTTCCTGGGCAGCTCATGGGATGTCAGCTCCATCACAACTTTCTTCTCGCCGAGCCCCGTCTTCTCAAGAACTTGGCGGGTTCGTGCGAAGTAGACGTCGGTGGTCTTCCCCTCAGCAATCTCCTCGTCTGTAGCTGTGTGAAGAAAGCGATCCATCATTCGCCCACGAACACTAGAGAAACAATATGTCACTTAGGCAAAAAGCGCAAATAACGGAGCGTCGTTCTGGTAGCACCAAACAAGCACGTCGGCAGTCCGGCCTGACGAATCGAGCATATGTGCTGTCCTGAATGCTCGCTGTTGGACTATCCCTGATTCCTATGCAAAGAAGTGCCCGAGAGCGGTGAGCGTTCTCAGGAATCGTAGGGGATGAGGTGACCCATCTTCTCTGCGTTCGTCCGCAGGTAGGATTCGTTGTACCTGTTGGACGATGTTACGAGTGGTATCCTTCCGCTAATCTCTATGCCGTGCTTCGTCAGCCCCTCGATCTTCTTTGGGTTGTTCGTTATCAGCTGCACGGATCTGACCTTCAGGGATTTCAACATGTGGGCAGCGACACCATAATCCCGTTCGTCGTCTCGGAACCCTAGTGCTTCATTTGCCTCCACAGTGTCGAGACCGGCGTCTTGCAAGGCGTAGGCCTTTATCTTGTTGATGAGCCCTATTCCTCGTCCTTCCTGTCTTAGGTAAAGAAGGACTCCTCTCTCCATACTATCCATAAGAGATAGTGCAGTTTCGAGCTGATCCCTACAGTCACATCTGAGGGAACCTATGGCGTCCCCGGTCAAGCATTCTGAGTGCATCCTTACTGGAACAGACTCCTTCCCGATGATGTCTCCACGGATGAAGGCAGCATGTTCCTTCTCATCCTCGTCGTTGTAGAACGCAACCACTTGGAAATCGCCGAATCTCGACGGGAGATCGGCCACAGCTACTATCTTGACACAAGGTTTCAGGCTCGTGTGACTGTCCTCACACTTGTGTCTTTCATTCTCCCTGAGCAGCTGCTCTATTTGCGTTTTGGTCATAGACATGTTCAAACCACATCTTTTGCTGGCTTTCGTCGTTCCTCTGTGCTAACGCCATCTAGCGTTCTCGGACGGTGGTGTAAAAATAACACAGAGATACTTTGCTTGTTGTTGTGGGTCGATGTCCGAGCGGAGGCATTGCTAGCGCGGACACACTCTCATTCTACTAAGGATCCGTCGGCGTATGCTTGAAATACGGAAAGGAGTCAGCATCGTTGATCCGTGGCCGGCCCTATGCGTTCAAGAGCTAGGGCTGCTCGTCATGGCGGACCTGCATCTGGGTTTTGAGGAATCCTTGCGAAAGAAGGGCTTGTTCCTCCCGGCGGGCACAAGCAGACGTGCATCAGATTTGGCGCGGGAGGCAACGATCGCGTCCGGCGCACGGCGAGTGATGCTTCTTGGAGACATCAAACATGAGTTTGGCTTTCCCAATCCCTCGGAGTGGGTGGAGGTGAAGGCTCTCCTTCACTGGTTCGTTCGAAGAGGCATAGGGGTCGAGGTGGTCAGGGGAAACCACGACAACTACATCATTGCGATACTCAGAAAGTTTGGCATTCCCTTGTATGAGAGGACCGTTACACACGGGGGAAATACGTTTACGCACGGCCACCTCCAGCTTGATGAAAGCGAAATCGGGTCGGTCCTCTTCCTCGGACACGAGCATCCTTCTGTGGCGTTGGAGGATGAGCGGGGCTTCGGTCACAGGTTCAAGTGCTTCTTGCACGGGAGGTGTGGTGGGAGGGAGGTGTTCGTTCTGCCCTCTGCCATGGAGCTTGCGACTGGCACAGTGGTCAACAGATTAGAGAGGAAAGAGCTTCTGTCACCGATTCTGAGATCATGCGGCGTCGAGGATTTCAAACCGTACTTGCTGGAGCCAGGAAAGGAACTCAGATCGTTTCCTTCGATAAGCTTCTTGCGAGCCACGCAGACGAAGAGTCCCGTTGGTCTGGGAACTGGCTCAGAATCGTAAGGGCCTTGGCGGCAGATAGAGCTATGATTCCGTTCCCGCTGTCTGCGTCTCTGAGAAAACCGTTCTGATAGCCCAGCGAGCCTTGCCCATGATGTCTTTCAGCCTCTCGTCAGAACGGTAGTTGTTGACCCTGAGTTCTCGGAGATCGCCTTCTTCCTCCGCTACCGAGTAGTTGAGCTTAGCCCCTTCCTCCAAGTCCCCCTGCTTCACCATCCTTAGATCGTCCTCGACGTACCCGTCGAGCGAGCGGATCAGGTACCGGAGAGGTCTGGTATCAAGGGAGATTCTGAAGGGCGAGTGAACTTTCATCTTCACCCTGTACGAAAGAATCTCGGCCGACGCGATTACATCGCTACCCACTCTGAGAAGCTCCACGTTCCTTGGCTCCTCTTTCGGAGCGACCACTTCGACTCCGGGTTCTTCGGCTTCAAGTATTTCGTCGGCCGTTGAGAAGCTCCCGGAGCGAAGCCTCTCGTCTATGATTTCTAGGATGTTGTCCACTTCCTCGAGATTCGCCTTCAGTCGCTCTCTTCTCTTTTCTAGCTTGAGCTTCATCTCAGCTAGTTTCTCGATGCTAGGCAATGATGTTCACAAGAGATCATGAAATGGTAGTCCAAATATGGACAGCCGTAAATTGTCGCGGCTCTAAGAGGCCTCTAAACTTCCACACGGAGGTCCTCTTTCCCAGCCTCCATTAGCCATCTGACCGGGATCAGCTGAAACACCCCGCCCGGCAGACTCCTCTTGATCGACAGGGGCAGTGCGCCGGAGGAAAGTTCCCTCTCAGCTATGGAGATGGGATCCCTAACCTCACCGGGATCAATGAAGAGTGGGGCTCCCACCTGGATCTGCACCGCTCTTATCCCGATGATTCGGGCTACCTCAAAGTCGGTAAGTCTCGGGGGACCTACCTTTATCCTTTCCCTGAAGGATGTGGAGTGGGCCTTTGTAGATTTTCGAGGCAAACGCGGCGCCTGTACTTTGGGATGGCCAGACGCCACCATTTAAGTCTTAAATGGTGACGCCAAGTGGGTACTTTATTCTTGGGAGATCATGCGCTGCAGGCTAATTCTGGGAAGCGATCTCATCGAGCTTGAGATACGAAGGCATCTTGCACCAGCGGTTGCTGGAAAGCTGAAGAGAATCCTTCCTGTTGACAGCTTTGCCTTTAAAAAAGGCTCTTCGCTCTTCGTGAAACTCGACCTTGGGATTGGGGGCACCAGGAATGTGGATGAATTTGTGCGGGGGGACTTGTTCTATGATCTGCTCCAAGAGGCGTTGGGGATAGCTCTCAGTGATGCCTCAGCGTCGTCTTCTCAGATCAAGGTGGGTCGGGTCGAGGGGGGAATCCAGACCGCGGAGTCTGTCGTGGGAGTCACCCCCGTGCGCTTGGCTCCGTCATCCGGCAGCTAGTCGTCTCATCCAGT
>JAUWBL010000014.1 GCA_030601715.1 Candidatus Geothermarchaeota archaeon
AGAGCGCCGTCAGGGGAGCCTCCACCGTCTTCCACCTGGCAGCCCAAACAAGCGTAGCCAAGTCGATAGAAAATCCAGACCACACAAACTCGGTGAACGTGGCAGGAACCCTCAACCTTCTCGAGGCTTGCGTTACGCACGGCGTGGAGAGGTTCGTGTACGCGTCATCCACGGCTGTGTATGGCAACCCCAGAGAACTCCCCATCACCGAGGAGAGCCCGACCAACCCCATATCACCCTACGGCGCTTCGAAGCTGGCCGCAGAGCGATACTGTTGGGTCTACAGCCACGCCTATGGCTTGAACACAGTGATCCTGAGATACTTCAACGTCTACGGACCGAGACAGCCCAGGGGCGGCTACAGCAACGTCATCACGAGCTTCGCGGATAGGATTTCGCAAGGGAACCCTCCAGTCATCTACGGAGACGGAGACCAGACCAGGGATTTCATACACGTAGGTGAAGTCGTGGACGCAACTGTGAGAGCTGCGACAGGAGGGGTAGCACCAGGGGAAACCTTCAACGTGGCCACCGGGAAACCGACTGCCGTCAACCAGCTAGCAGACATCATGTTGAAACTCATGGAGAGGGAGGATCTAGAGCCGATCCATGCAGACCCCCGACCTGGAGACATCAGGCGTAGCTACGCCGATACAGCCAAGGCGGAGAAGCAACTAGGGTTCAAGGCCAGAATGTCGCTGCGAGAAGGCCTAGAGAACCTCCTCACACACTACAGGAGTCCAAAAGCAGGCTAGGAATCATGAAGGCAGGAGTTGGACACAGACCCTTGAGCCGGAAGGGGTACAATCAGCTTTCTCTCTTGGCTCGTCTCAGTCCAATCTTCAGCGATTCCTCGTCGATCCTGTAGGTGGCGACATGGAATCCCTCTGGCGGCTCAGCCTTGCGTAGGGAGGCCGATAGGGTTTCCGCGGCTATGTAATCTCCGAAAGTCTCAAAGACCTCCGTCAGCTCAGGTCCAGCCACATAGTAGGTTTCGATCCAGTCGGCTATGTTGAAATCTGCCTCCTTCCTCTGATTCTGTATCCGGCGGACGATGTCGTGGGCGAGCCCTTCCCCCTTCAGGTCAGCCGTGAGAGTTACGTTTATTGCCACAAAAACGTCGCCATCTTCTGAAAGGGAGTAACCTCCTCTAGGTTGAGTTACGATGTCCACATCTTCCGGGAGCAACTCCACGCTCTGACCGTCGACTCTCAGGTCTACGCCAAGCCCATTCTCAAGGGTTGAAGCCAACGTCTTCTGATCCAGGCTTGAAACGGCCTCCCGGATTCTGGGAAACAGCTTGCCGTACTTCTTTCCAAGCACGTCAGGCCGAGGCTTCACAACGTATTCCACCAGTTCATCTCTGTCTGTTGTCATGGACAGCTTCTTCACGTTGAGTTCATCCACGATTACATCGTTCAACTTCTCGATTCGTTCGAGAATAGCTCCCGCAGCGGCTACCCTGACCTCGGAGAGAGGTTGTCTCAGCTTCACCCCCGCTTTACTGCGCGCCGAGCGGCCCAAGCTGCAGACGCGTATGGCCAGGTCCATATCCTCCATGAGCACCTCGTCGATCAGGCCCTCATCGGCTATTGGCCAATCGTTGTGGTGTATGCTATCCCGAGCGGCGGGATCCAGGTTGTGGGCTGTATTTTGGTGCATCTCCTCCGTTGTAAAGGGTATGAACGGAGCAAGAAGCCTAGCCAGGGTCATGAGACACGAGTAAAGCGTCGTGTACGCAGCGTTCTTGTCTTCGTCCTTCTCGCTCTTCCAGAACCGTCTCCTCGAACGCCTAACGTACCAAGTTGACAGCTCGCTCACAAACCCCTCCAGAGAGATGGCGGCTTTGTATGGATCAAAATCGTCCAGAAGCCCAGTTACATCTTGGATGAGCACATTGAGCTTGGACAAGATCCAACGGTCCAAACGCGAAAGGGATCTCCGCTCAGCGGCGTTCTTGGGGGTCCACTTGTCCAGATCGGCGTATGTAACGAAGAAGCTGTAGACGTTCCAGAGAGGAATGAGGAATCGCCTCTTTGTCTCGTCAGCCTTCCCGTATCCAAATAGCACATTGCTCTCAGGGCGGGTTGTGAAGTACATCCACCTCATTACATCGGCCCCCATAGCCTCCGCAGCGTCATCGAACCAGATGGCGTTCCCCCAAGACTTGTGCATCTCACGACCATCCTCGGCCAGAACCGAACCGTGTCCGAAGCATACCTCGAACGGCGTGCGCCCCTCCATGATCGTGCTCATGGCCAACATCGAATAGAACCAGTTTCGGAACTGCCCAGGCAAGGACTCGCAGATCAACTGTGCAGGGAACCACTTCTCCCAATACGCGTGGCTCTGTCGATAGTCAAGCGTCGAGTAAGACACGATGCCCGCGTCCAGCCACGGGTCTCCTACATCCTGAATGCGCGAGGAGAGGCCGCCACATTTGGCGCACTTGATCTTGACGGCATCTATCCAAGGTCGGTGCGGGCTATGCCCCTCGAAGACATTCCATCCCTCAACAGCTCGCGTCTTAAGCTCTTCTCTGCCGCCCATGACCTCGAAGTTCCCGCATTCATGACACACCCAGATCGGTAGAGCCAAGCCCCAGTATCGCTTCTTGGAGATCATCCAGTCCTCCATGTTCTGCAGCCAGTTGAGTTCCTGTTGAAGGCCGAACTCTGGAATCCACCGGACCTGCTGGGCGACATCAATTATCTGATAGCGGAGGTTCTCTCTCCTCTCTTCCTCGGTTATCTCTTCAAGAGGTTTGCTGAGTCGTTCTCCCATAGAGATGAACCATTCGTCGACCAGACGGAAGACCAGTTCGCTTCGACAACGCCAACAGACGGGATACCGGTGAGTGTAATCCTCCAGCCTGAACAGCAAGCCCTTCTTCTCTAGATCTTTGATGACGAGCTGGGCCGAGTCATATACGTCGACACCTGTGAACTCTCCGAACCCATTCTTGAAGACACCGAACTCGTCGAGAGGTGCCACAATGGGTAGCCTATGCGGCTTCGCGAGTTCCAGGTCCTCCTTTCCGCAGCCCGGGGCGCTGTGAACGATCCCTGTGCCCTCTTCCTCTGTGACTTCATCCCACAATATGACTCGGTGAGCATCAATCGCTCCCGTCTCCTTCTGAGCAGACAGTTCGTCGTAAGGTCCATCATATGTCCAGTCTTCCATCTCACTGCCCTGAAGTTCTTCGACTATTTCGTAGCTTCCCACCAGAAGGTTTCTCTCAACCGCAAACTCGCCTAGATAGAAAAACTCGTCTTGATGTCTGACCTTTACATAGGTCAGGTCTGGATGCACAGCAACAGCCACGTTTGATGTCAAGGTCCAAGGGGTAGTCGTCCAGATCAGCAACGATTCCCCCTTTCTACCCCGCAATGGAAACCTGACAGTAAGGCCTGGATGCGTCAGCTCCAGATATCCTTCAGTGGCTATCTCGTGTTGTGAGAGTGCCGTTGAGCACCGGGGACACCACGGCATCACATCTCTGCCCTTGTAGATCCACCCGTTCTCGTAGCACTTCTTCAGAGCAGCCCATATCGTGTAGTTGTTCTCGTCGGAGAAGGTGAAGTACGAACCACCCATCTCCTTGGAGCCCAACCTCCCAACGATCCTCTCCGCGGTGTCTGTAACTGGCCCCTTGGAGCTTTGGACGGTTATTGCTCGCTCGGGGTTTTTCAGGCCTTCCGCCAGAGAACTCAGGGTCTCCGCGTTGTCCCAGTCCATCCAATACCCTAAACGGATCGACTGCTCTGTTTGTATGGCGGCGTAGCGTAGAGCTCGCTGTTTGCAGCGCTTGACAAACTCTGCGATGCCGTAGGCTTCTATGTCGCGCTTAGACTTGAAACCGAGTTCCTTCTCAACCTCAACTTCGATCCATAGTCCTTGGCAATCGAAACCGTTCTGGTATCGAAGTTCATATCCCTGCATCGCCTTGTAACGTCGGAAGAGATCCTTGTAGGCGCGCCCCCAAGCGTGGTGAACCCCCATCGGGTTGTTGGCTGTGATCGGCCCGTCCATGAAGGACCAACGCTTCTTCCCTTCGTTCATGGCGACACGATGCTTGAAGGCGTCTGTTTCAGCCCAGAACTCCAGTATCTTGTGTTCGAGTTCTGGAAAGTCAGGTGTCGGCCCAGTCACGATCAAACGCCTCCGGGCAAGAAACGGGTCGTGCAGGTGCGAGGGACGGAGAGATAACTAGATAGGCAAGGTGTGTGAACCTCTTCCCCGAACTCGGAGGAAGCTTCTCGTCTGTGCGAGTGGTTTCCGGATAAAGGTCGATCCCCTCTTAAGAACAGGGGCAACCCGGAAAATATAACTCTTGGGCTTTCGTCGAGTTCAACCTTTACCCGCAAGAAACTCTCTGTATTCCTCCGCTGACATCAGCTCTTCGAGCTCACCGCTTTGCGAAGGTCTCACCTTGACGAGCCATCCCTCGTCGTACGGAGCATCGTTCACCCGCTCGGGGAAATCGGCGAGTTCCTCGTTGACTTCCGCTATCGTCCCGGTGAGCGGGGAGTAAACGTCAGACACCGATTTGACAGACTCCAGAATCATGAAGGATTGACCTTTGGAGATCTCCTTCCCGACGTCTGGCAACTCCACGTAGACCACATCGGTTAGCATCTGCTGGGCGTAGTCGGTGACGCCGACCGTCACCACGTCACCCTCCACCTTGACCCACTCGTGTTCCTCGGCATACAGGCATCCTTCCCTGATGTTGGATTCTTTGATGCCCAAGCCCGGCCCCCTCTTGGGTAATGGTATGAGGATCAGGCTTTTCTGCTTTCGATGAGAGGCGGTCTCTTCCTAGTGGCTCCGTAGATATCTGTGTCGTAGAAGGGGACATCAGTTACCCGAGCCGCCGCCCTCCTTCCACGTATGTCGATGTACACAACCTCATCTACTTTTGTAAACTCAGCTTCAACATAACAGAAGCCGATCCCCTGCTTCAGCAAGGGGGAGAAGGTCCCGCTTGACACGAAGCCTATGTCGAGGCCTGAGGCCGAGAACACCTTCTGTCCCTGGCGGGGGATTCCTCGTTCGAGGATGATGCCCCTCCGAAGCCTATGCACCTTCTCCGTCTGCCTCTCCAAAGTCTCCCTGCCTATGAATTCTCCCTGGTCGAACTTGACGACCCAACCGAGGTCAGCCTCGAGCGGAGTGATCTCTTCCGTCAGGTCGTTCCCGTACAGACAGAACCCGGCTTCCAGCCTCAGGGTGTCCCGAGCTCCCAGCCCACATGCAAGCCCGCCCAGCTCTGTGATGCTGCCCACGAAGTCCCTCCACAGGGAGGCCGGGACATCAGGGTCGTCGACAGACCAGAGGATCACCTCGAATCCGTTCTCCCCCGTGTACCCCGTCCTCGACACCATAGTCTTTGATTCACCGTAGGCAGTGTCAATTGAACGAAAGCGGCCCAAGCCCGAGGCCTCGGGTAGGATGGATCTGAGAGCCTCCTCCGCCAGCGGCCCCTGCACCGCCACCATGCAGGTCTGGTCTGAGACATCTTCGATGACGACATCAGAACCGTCTGCGTGAGACCTAAGCCATTTCAAGGTCGTCGCCCTGCTGGTGGCGTTGTAGACCAGCAGATAGAGGTTCCGGTTCACTCGGTAGGCCATCAAGTCGTCTACGACTCCTCCCCTCTCGTTGCAGAACATGGTGTACTGAGCCTTGTTGTCCTCCAGCCTCGTCACGTCGTTTGCGGTCATATGGTTGAGGTATGTCTCCGCTTCCCCTCCCCTCACAAACGCACGGCCCATGTGGGTGACGTCGAACAGACCAACCCTCTGACGGACCGCCATGTGCTCCTCTCGGATCGAATCGTACAGTAGGGGGAGCTGAAAGCCAGCGTACTCCGTCAGCGTCGCGCGCTCCTTGTACAGCTCGTGGAAGGGTGTTATCTTCATCGAGGAGGCTACGCCACCCTACCATGAAACAACCTGATCTCGGTCATATCTTACGCCTGAACCAGACGTCATTCTCGAGACCTCATGGAAGGGCGGATGGAGAGACCCGTCGACACGGCCTGGATCAGTTAAAGGACAATCGTCAGTCTCGGCATTGTCTGTCACAAGCATCTGGAGGTTGTCTTCCTGTGCTTCCTCGTCTAGGACTCCAAGCAAACAGGGCCGGGAAACGCTCAGGGACTGGCTTGGAGGTCGCAGGCCAAGCCTCCGTCAGGTATGGTCAACCCAAAGAGGAGGGGGTTACCCCTCAACTCGGGTTCCCCGGAACCGTTTGAGTGTCTGTACGGGAACTCCTCCCCACACTCGGGGCACGCTCCTCCTGATATTGTCCACTTGGTGATCTGAAAGCCGTGCCTCTCGACCAGCAGGTGGGCGCATCCCGGGCAGTAGGTGTTCTCGAGCGGGTGCCCGGGAACGTTTCCGATGTAGACGAATCTGAGGCCCTCCTCCCTGGCCGCTATGTGAGCCCTCTCCAACGTCTCGACCGGTGTGGCGGTGACGTCTGTAAGCAGCCAGTCGGGATGGAAGCGGGTGAAGTGGAGGGGGGTGTCGGGACCCAGGTTCTCGAAGACCCACCTCGCCAATGTCTGGGCGTCCTCGATGCTGTCCCCGTGCTTCGTCACCATCAGATCTGTCATCTCGATGTGGATTCCAAGGCGCTTCATCTCCAAGAGTGCGTCCTTGATGACCTCCGGGTTCGGAACGACCATGATCCTTCTGTAGAACTCCGTGTTCAGGGAGCCCTTGATCCCAACTGTCATGGCTTGGATGTAGGGCGCGGCGTACTCCACCGCCTCCGGCGTCATGTATCCGTTGGTGACGAAGGTGTTCTCTATGCCGAGCTTCAGGGCTTCCTTGGCTGTGTCTAGGGCGTACTCGAAGAACACGGTGGGCTCATTGTAGGTGTAGCTTATCGTCCTGCACTCGTTCCTCTTAGCCTGCCGGGCCACCTCGGCAGAGTCAACTTCTCTCATTCCATAGGCTTCCTGAGATATGTCGTAGTTCTGGCAGAACTTGCAGCGGAAGGTGCACCCCACCGTGGAGATGGACAGGCTCGCTGTACCCGGGTGGTAGTGGAAGAAGGGTTTCTTCTCAATCGGGTCGATACCTAGGACGGACACTCCTCCGTGGTTCAGGGCGTAGAAAGTCCCGTCGATGTTGACTCGGGTCTGACAGAAGCCATTCTGGCCTTCAGGGATGAGGCAGCGTCTCGAGCACAGGTTGCACCGCACGCGATCTCCCTCGGGCTCCCAGAGAAGAGCCTCCGTGATCTGCTTGCCCTTCCACCCCCTCTCACGCAGGGCGGACGAGATCTTCGATTTCGGAGAAATCTCAGTCCCGGAGCTTGGAGACATCAATAACGGTATTATACTGACAGTTCATTTAAGCCACGCCCGTTCCGGCGTTGCCCTCATTTCTGTCGAATGTATAGCTGAAGATTTCCTTCCTGTGTGGACATATGTAAGCATGAAGGAGCAGACTCCAAGTAGGCCAGATGGAATGCTTCAGCTTGCAGTCGAAGGACTGTTTTTGGAGTCAAGCTGGGAGAGACTCTGAATCCTTCTCGGGATACCCCCGCTTCCTTGCTGGACTTAAATGCCCTTCTAAGGGTAGTTCTTGTAGCTTTCAGCTTGAGGTGCTTCCTGCCCTAGATGCCCCTGAGCATCCGATGTCTCGATTGTGGATACCTGATCTTCTTCAGTGCATCGATAGGGAACGAGCTCTCGAGTCTGAGGAAGACCTTCAAGAAGTGCCCTAGTTGCGAGCGGACCTACAACTGGGACGACCCGAAGTTCGAGATCGAGGTACGCTAGTCATCCTGAGATCCAGACTTCGTTGGAGCCTGCGGACCTCCCTTAAAACCGTTCGGTGTCGAAGTACATCAGTTGGACACTTTCCTGTTCGGTGGCGAAGATGAAGAGCAGAAGGCGGGTTATCATCATGGGGGCCGCCGGGCGAGACTTCCACAACTTCAACACGTACTTCAGGGAGAACCCCCGCTTCGAGGTGGTGGCATTCACCGCGACACAGATCCCCGGGATAGCCGGCAGGCGCTACCCGCCCGAACTCTCCGGCCCCCACTACCCTGAGGGCATCCCCATAGAGCCAAAGGAAAGACTCGACGAACTCGTCAAGGAGAACGGCGTTGACGCCATAGTTCTAGCCTACAGCGATCTGCTTCCTCAGCAGTTCCTTGACGAGGTTTCGAGGGCGCTAAGCCTGGGACCGGATTTCATGCTTTTAGGATCCGCGAACACTACGTTGAGATCAAAGCGGTCTGTCATATCCATCTGCGCAGTGAGAACCGGGGCGGGGAAGAGCACGGTGACACGGAGGGTGTGCAACATCCTAAGGGAGAAGACGGTGCCTTACGTGGTGGTCAGGCATCCCATGCCCTACGGGGACCTTCGCACCCAGATATGGCAGAGGTTCGAAACCTTGGAGGACATGGATAGGCATGAGTGCACCATCGAGGAGAGGGAGGAGTACGAGCCGCACATACGGCAGGGGAGCGTGGTGTACGCAGGCGTCGATTACGGGGAAATCCTTAAGAGAGCGGAGGACGAGGTTGGAGAAGATGGGATCATCGTCTGGGACGGTGGCAACAACGACCTCCCCTTCATTCACCCGGATCTCCACATCGTAGTCACCGACCCCTTCAGGGCCGGAGATGAGCTCTCTTCATACCCCGGACAGATCAACCTCCGCCTGGCCGATGTGGTGGTCATCAACAAGGCCGATTCGGCTCCTCCGATGGGAGTGGAGACGGTCAAACGAAACGTTCGAACCGTAAACACCAGAAGCACCATCATCGAGGCCTCTTCCCGAGTCGCTGTGGATCGACCGGAGCTGATACGTGGGAAGAGGGTTCTGGTGATAGAAGACGGTCCAACCCTTACACACGGAGGACTGACGAAGGGCGCCGGCATGGTCGCAGCGGAGAAGTATGAAGCCTCCGAGGTCGTCGACCCTAGACCGGCGGCCATAGGATCCATCAGGGAGGTCTACGAACAGTATCCCCACATAGGGTTGGCACTGCCAGCGTTGGGATATGGGCGGAGACAGGTTGAAGAGCTCGCCGATTCAATCGCTGGCACGGACTGTGAAACGGTTATCATGGCGACCCCCACAGATCTGAGGAACCTGATCAACATCAGAAAACCCGTCGTAGCTGTTTCCTTCGATCTACGGGAACTCAAGCCACCGACTCTGCTAGACACAATCGACGAATTCATAGGTCGGAGATAACCGAAGCCACGGAAACCGGCCAGTTATAATTGCAGGTAGGCTGCCTACTTTGTCGATGCACGGCGCCTAGACCATGCATTGACCCGCACCTCAAGAGGAAACACGCTATGTCAGTAAGAACCAAAAAGAACGTCTTGGTCATCACCGAGAAGCCCAGGGCGGCGCAAAGGATAGCCCACATCCTCAAACAGGAGGACCTAACAGCTCACACAGTCGGCAACAGCACCTACTACGAGCTCGAAAGACAGAAGGAGAGGCTCTTCGTCGTATCCGCACTCGGCCATCTCTACAACCTGAAGGAAAAGAGGCCTTCCGCCTTCAAGCGATACCCCACCTTCAGCGTCTACTGGGCGAAAAACACTGGCAGGGGGAGGAAGGGCGTCCCAGAACTCATAGAACTGATCGGAAAAATCTCGAGCGGCGTCGACGAAGTCGTCGTCGCCACGGACTACGACATAGAAGGATCGATCATAGGTTTCAACACAGTTAGGTTCGCATGCGGCGAAGACGCCGTCTCCAAGGCCTCCCGCATGAAGTTCTCGTCCTTGACCAAGGACGAGATCTTGGATGCGTACGAGAACAGGACGGATCATCTTGACATGGGTCAGACCATCGCCGGGATGACCCGCCATGTCCTCGACTTCGTTTGGGGCATCAACTTGACTAGGATTCTGACCCTGTCCGCCCGTGATGTGTCCGGATTCCACAACACAATAAGCGTCGGACGGGTTCAGGGTCCAGCACTGAGGTTCATGGTAAACAGGGAGAGAAAGGTTCTGTCCTACATCCCGCTGCCCTACTGGGAGATGCGAGCCACCTTGGACATTCGAGGAGAAAGCGTGGAGGCTGGGTTTGCGAAGGGGAAGCTTGACAACATGAGGTTGTCGGAAACGATCCTCGGAGAGGTCAGGGGTCATGATGGTCAGGTGACAAGCGTCAACAGATCTCTGAGAAGATATGGAGTAAGACCGCCCTTCGACTTGACAGCTCTCCAGAGTCAAGCTTACTCGAACTTCAAGTTCGCTCCCTCCAGAACCATGCGGATCGCAGCAGGCCTCTACCTCGAAGGCATGATCACCTACCCGAGAACGAGCTCCCAGAAATTTCCCCCGACGCTGGACCACCGGGAGATCCTCGAGGGTCTAAGCAAGATCAGAGGCTACAAGAAGCTGGCCAAGAAAGTTCTATCCTTCAAAGAGCTGAAGCCCAAGGAAGGGAAGAAGACCGATCCGGCTCACCCAGCGATCCATCCGACAGGGACTGTCGCTGAGAGAGCGTTGAGACCCGACGAGAGGAAGGTTTTCGATTTGATCGTGAGGCGGTATCTCGCCTGCTTCTCTGACCCTGTCGTAAAAGAGAACGTGAAGGTTGTCGTTGGCATCGGAGCTCACGATTTCTTCTTCACGGGGAGCAGGATCGCCGAGATGGGATGGCTCGAGTTCTACGGAAAGTACTCAGGGATTCGGGGGAAGGACGTTCCCATCGTTGAGCCCGGCGAGACGGTTGAGGTGGCGCAACTTGTCCTTGAAGAGAAATA
Organism: Candidatus Geothermarchaeota archaeon; assembly: GCA_030601715.1. Taxonomy (GTDB): domain Archaea; phylum Thermoproteota; class Nitrososphaeria; order Geothermarchaeales; family JAUWBL01; genus JAUWBL01. The sequence continues at coordinate 10,771 of JAUWBL010000014.1, forward strand.
CGTGAGTCCGCCAGCCAGGTTCAATCAGCGCAGCCTCCTAGTCAAGATGGAAGAGGAGGGCATCGGCACGAAGACGACCAGAGCCGGCATCATCGACACCTTGATCAGACGAAGGTACGTGGTAGGAGAACAGATGAGGGTGTCCGAGCTTGGTTTGAAACTCGTGGAAACCCTGGAGGAGTCGGCTCCCCAGATCATTTCTGTGAAGCTCACGCGGGAGATGCAGCAAAGTCTGGATAGGATCCATGAACAGGATTCGGACGCCGAGGGAGTGCTCCTCGACGCCCTAGATAGGGTGTTGAGCGCGATACGGGACCTGAGAGCGATCCGGA
>JAUWBL010000135.1 GCA_030601715.1 Candidatus Geothermarchaeota archaeon
TTCGGGCGAGCGGTGGCGGGGGGTTCCGCGAGCCGAATCCCGTCAGGTTCAGCTCCGTGTTCGAAGAATTCGTGGGTGAACACACGCTTACTGACTTCGAGGCATATCTGTACCCGATTTCGGGCAAAGGGGGGATAGCGATGTGGTGGGATGACGAGACGGACCCAGGTTGCTGTAAGCTAGTGGGTTCCGTACCCTCACCGAACCCCCAGGTTGCGATGGGAAACCTTACAGCCATTGAAGATGAAACCGGCACCTACACGCACTATTATCAGATAGACTTGCTGTCAGCCACCATCTGGACGTGGGTATCATTTGATAGATACGAACCCCTCTGGACGTTGGCTGAGGGAGAGGTCATCTCATTCACGATGGGGTGGAATAGCCGAAGGCCTGGTGGTCTTGGTCCCCTGGAGGCGACCGCTGGGGACGCCTTGGTCGACCTCAGGTGGCCGGCGCCGAACATCGCTCCTATGTGGTGGTCCAATGGTGGGTCGGACATCACCCTTTACAGGATCTACCGCGGCACCACTTCTGGAGAGCTCGACCTGCTGGTGGAGGTCTCCCCCGACGGTTTTGGAGGAGGATCCTATACGGACACGGATGTGACGAACAACGTAACGTACTACTACGCTGTGAGCGCCGTGAACGAAGTGGGCGAGGGACCTGCGTCGGCAGGTGGGTTCTCTGAGGTGTCTGCCACGCCTGCGTCGGAGCCCCCGCCGGAGCCCCCGCCCGACACAGAGAACCCCACAGTCGCGATCAACTCCCCAGCTGACGGAGCGACCCTGGACTTGACCACCGTCTCGGTGTCGGGAACGTCGTCGGACAACGTCGTGGTTGAGAAGGTTGAGCTTAGCAGGGACTGCAAGAGCTGGGTCCCTACCACTGGAACAACTTCGTGGTCGGGAACCCTCACACCGGACGAGGGCCCCAACACGATCTGCGCTAGGGCAACCGACGCCTCCGGCAACTCGGAAACCATCAGCATCGAGGTCATCTTCGACAAGGTGATTGTGATATTGAGACCGCCTCAAGAGATACAGGTGATAGGGCGGCAGGCTCCGCTGTCGGTCGAGGCAACCTACGCGTACAGCCAGAGGCCCTTCCAAGGAGAGGTTCGTCTGAACGACACGCTGGTGAAGGATGAGCCGGGGACGTATGGCTACACCGTCTCACTTGTCGAGGACCATCTTTTCGGCCTGTCTGCCTACAGCGCCAACTCTGTGTCCATCAGGTTCGAGATCCCCAACCTGGAACTAGATGTCCCCAGCGAGTGCTCGGTCGGCAGTGAGTTTCTGGCGTATGCCATCGCAAGGTTCTCAGATGGAACCCTCCTAAGAGGAGTCACGGTTGCCTTCACGCTTAACGGTGGAGAGATGGCAAGAGGGGTGGCGAACTCAGATGGAACAGCATCAGCCACCATTGCCTTGAACGAACCGGGAGAACAAACAATCAGAGCTAAGCTCCTGGGTATGGATGGCGGGATCATCACCTCCTCGGAGGCCAGTGTATTCGTTCTTGACGAAGCGGCGAACGTCTTGCCTATCTGGCCTCATCTAGTAGCCTACATATCGCTGACGGTTGCGGCTGGTCTGGCTTTGCTTTACTCAGTCCTGAGGTTTCGAGGAAAGACTTAAGCCCAGGTAAGGCTAGATAGGCTTACAGGAATGTCCTTCGATCTCTCCGGCCTAACCCTCCGCATGATCAAGTTCTGGACTCTCAGAAAGAAGGGCTTCAGGCAAGCGGAGATAGCCAGCAAGCTTGGTATCACGCGGCAGACGGTGAACAAGGCCTTCAACACCATCGACTCCCGACTCTCCAAAGGCCTGATGAACGTGGCCAAGGCCAACAGGATACAGATAAGGGGTCTAAACGTCGAGAAGGGCATCCTTACCGGCCACAGTCAAACATGGAACGCAAGGGTCATCGTCTTCTTCTCAGAAAGGAAGGGAATCCAGGTCCTCTACGACCACGAATGCCACTGCGAGCCCAGCTGCACGGAAACATTCATGGAGGAGGCCGAAGACTGGGGCGTAGAGATCCCGAACACAGGGTCTGCCACCGAGGCCTTGGACACGCTCTTCGAAGGAGTAGAGGGAGTATAGACCGCCGCATGAGCCTTAGGTCTAGGAGAGAGTGGTGTGAGCAGCCACCCGAGGGCCTGCACAAGCGCTCCCGCGCGCCTGGCCTGTCGGCGCTTCTGATCCTCTCAGTCTCCTTGGCACTCTATTCGGTCGCGGCTATAATGCCTCCGTCCTCGACCGCCGCGCCAGCCCTGCCTCCAATCGCAACGGAGGATATCCTGATCGACGGTGACTCGATGGTGGTGTTGCGAGACCGCGTGCTCGAGGTTTCCTCGGTGGTCGTGAAGGATCAGGGCAGGCTCACCATACAGGGATCCACATTGCTGGTCTCCGGCGCCATCACCATATCCGGGGAAGCCAGCATTCTTGTCGTCGACAGCACCGTCGAGGCAGAAGGCCCAATCGTGCTTACTGGTTCATCCGTGCTGTACGCATCCAACTCGAGCATCACGTCCCTGACCCTCTCCGAACAGTCATCTGCGACGTTCATTGATTCGAGCATCCAGAGCCTGACGGTGTTGGAGGGCTCGGTTGCACACATCATGGATTCCACCGTAGCTGGTTTCACAAATGAGAGGTGCCTCTTCCTCGCGTCCTCAGTCGTCTACGAAGGCGAAGACGAAACCACAGTGGTTCTCCACCCAAACCCGACTGGCTCCTAGCACCGCGATTCCGACAACGGACCAAGCCAGGAGATACGTCGCCGACCACCCAACCCTAAGGGAAAGAACGGAGAGCACGAGGTCGCGGGTTCGATTCCCGCCCAGGGCTTCAAACAGAAAAGGTTTCATAACTACTGGTCGGAATCCCGGCCATGGCGCAATTGAAAAGAATCCGGAGAAGACTTGCGTGTGTTCCAGCTACATATCCTCTGTGGGAGATACTTAGATTCCACATCAGTTTATTGCTGATCTACTTCTTCAAAAGATACTTCTACGAACTTTGTTATTCCCATTTCTTTTGCGGAGTTTCTGACGAAACGTATCCTGCGTTCTCTTATTATGTCCAAGACTATCAATGCTGGGATCGGGGCACTTAACATGAAGACTGGAGATCCAAGGACGAAAACTATAGCGGGGGCTAAATCAATTGCGTTCACTATCTCCATTGCTTCGATTTCGCTAACGTAGAGTAGAAGTAGTTGCGCGTAGGACCAAATGACTCCGATCCCCGCGTAGCCTCGCAAGTAGTCTATGAATCGCCCGCCTACTGTTCGTACCTCAACAGGTTGATCAGTGTCTATGACTGCCTCCTTGTTCGAATAAACAATCCCTGCGTCATTAAGAAACCATGTAGGGGCGAAAATCATCATGCTCAGGCCAGTGGTGAACATTAACAGAACGACGATCCCTGGCATCTTGGACATTACGCCTGTCAACGCTAGTACTTCCTCGCCAAGGATTAGATCGAGTACCCATGGAGCCGAAAATACGGTTATGGTAGCTAGGTTAACCGCCAAAAGGGCGGGGAAATACCCACGAAACATCTTTCCGAAGGTTGGGGGTTAAGATCGTTCCTGAATCCCGTAAAGAAATTTCGATCCAAGAATGTTCTTGTGGATAAACAGAAGCAGGGGTGCTAGAAGGTATCCCCCCAACTAACCCTCCAAGCAACGCTGAAATCGGGGCAATCACTAAGTAAATCAATGCCATTTCGATGAATTGACTGCTGATCGGGATAAGGGAGGTCAGATTCGTTTCTACGAATCCGACTTCCGCCCACATCCCCCCCGAATATACATATGTTGCATAAGCGACTAGGCCGATCATAACGATACAATATACGAGAAAGATTAGTAGGGCCTTTTTGTACTTCGGAATCGATCTTCTGATATCCAATTCTAAAGCAAGTGAGTCGCCGTGGCGTGTAGGAAGGCGTGTGGATCTACGTCCTTCTCGACTCATGCCCTTGTGGCTACTCTCCGGTCTCCCGCGTGAAACGGAAGACCG
>JAUWBL010000157.1 GCA_030601715.1 Candidatus Geothermarchaeota archaeon
CCATCAATCACATCGTCGGTGACCTCTTGACCCCGATCCGCTGGGAGGCAGTGCATGTAGATCACCCTCCTGTCGCAGAGGTCCAGCTTCTCGACATCACATATCCAGTCCCTGTGCCTCTCATGAAGCTCAACCATCGCGTCCTCTCTGGGTTCGTCGGTCTTCGGCGGCATCAGCTCCAACGAGCTCCACGACTTGGGATACACGGCCTGCGCCCCCTCGAAGGCCTCCCCCATGTCGTAGCCAACCTCGAAGGAACCCCCGGCCTCCTCCGCGTTCTTCCTCGCATGGTCCATGATCTCCGGGTCTAGCTCGAGCCCCCTCGGATGGGCCAGCACAACGTCGGCCCCGAACCTCGTGAACCCCAGGACGCAGCTCTGGGGGACGGCCACGGGCTTGAGTCCCCCCGAGTAGGCCCAGCTCACCACGACCTTCTTTCCCGACAGCCTCCCGAGCTTCTCCCTCAGGGTCAGCACGTCGGCCATCACCTGGCACGGGTGGTAAATGTCGCACTCCATGTTGATCACGGGGATGTCGGCCCACCTGGCGAACTCCCTCACCATCTGGTTCCCCTTCCCATAGATCCACCCCACCTGCTCCCCGTAGATCCTGATCGAGATGGCGTCCCCGTACCGGCTCAACACCCTCGCCACGTCGGAGACCCTCTCCGTGGCATAGGGGATCTCGTCCCCCGCCAGAGCCGGCCGGTAGATGCTCTTCGGCGACAGGTCGTGGGCGTGTCCCCCCAGCTGGGTCATGCCAGCCTCGAAGCTGTTCCTAGTCCTCAGGGATTGGTTGTAGAAGAGCATGAAGAGCGTCCGGTTAGGGAGCAGAGTATGCGGCTCCCTTCTTCTGAACTTCCCCTTCAGGCCCTCCGCCAAGCTGAGAATCTCATCGAGACCCTCCCTGCTCCACTCCTGCGTCGTGACGAAGTCACTTCCGCGAAACTCCTCGGACACCAGTCCATCACCCAGGCTTCAATCTGTTCTTCTCCTCCTAATAGATCTCTGTTTCTATCGTTGACGACAGCTTTTTCAATCTGTGTAAACACTTCGCAGGCTTCGGGATCTACTAGTTATTCAGGGTAGAGGATCCACACTCCAACCATCTACGAAGGGGAGTCCCTCTCCTCCCTTGCCCCCGAAGCTGCCTTTACCGGTAAATCCGAGCTCAAATCCGGCTTTGACGTGGGGTGCCTGGTCCATGTGTGATTCTGATCGTACCTTACGCGTGCGATCAGCCCTATTGTCACAAATAGCCGTCTCAACAAGTCACACTCTGACGATGACCGCATTCCAACTGGTGGACTTTCAAGGTTTCGATGTTCTCATTTTCCTGTTTGCCCTGGGAATTCTGCTTGTTCTAGGATTTCTCATAGCGCTAGTCTGGATTCTCAAAAGAGCGCGACGACAGACCCGCTTACATTGCGGTTCATGCGGACACCTCAACGAGGACACCGCGAAGCACTGTTCTGAGTGCGGCGAGAAGCTCTAGCCGAACATGCCGGGGCGGTTTGACAAGAAAGGAAAAAAGGGAGGGCCATAGAGCTAGATGCTGATTTAGCTAACAGGACAACTCGGAACGGCGAGTCGTCCGCACCCCCCGTTGAGTATGTGCTAAACCATTGATCTTCTCAGTGCAGCCCTCGCCAGAAGCCGCGTGGAATCTAGAGGTGGTAGAGATGAACCTTGTTTGGTTACGAGCAGAGGTATCTCAGTACAACCAAGAACCACGGCATCGCATCCGCGATTTTTCAACCGGTCGATGACTTCGGTGAAATAGGTGCGGGACTCGTCGGTGAAGAGGCCATTGACCAACTCATCGAAGATTATCTCATTGATGCGCCTCCGCTCATTCGTCTCCGGTATCGATGACTCAATTCCCCTTGTGGCTAGCTTGGAAGGATAGACCGGACCTTCCATCAGATAGCGTGTGCCTAGGATGCCGAGATGTTTCAAGTTTCTGCGTGTTGCCTCAGCAGCAACCTCCTCTGCGATATGAAGCCAGGGAACCGGTGATTTCTTGATTACTGTATCAAATGCTTGATGAACTGTGTTGTCGGGGCATATGATGAAATCTGCTCCCGCCCTGGCTACCTTCTCCGCCGAAGACAACATTAGGTCCGCTACACCTTCCCAGTCACCAGCTTCGATGTATCTCATGTATTCGTTGAAGGGGTGGGTGTGCATGGTGATTTCGGGGTGTGTGTACTTTCCAAATAGCTCCTGACCCTCCATGCAGACGGTGCGATAGCACAGGGCTGCACCCTCCGCAGTGCATGCAACTATGCCGATATGCTTGGCCACACTGTTCCCTCCTTTCTATGTCTTGGGTCCCACTCTTTCTTCCTGTTTGAGTGGCTACGCAACCTCCTTCCCTTGGCTATCTCCCCCCGATCTCAAGCGTCACGAACTCCCTTTTGGTTTGACTATAGTAAACCCTAGGCTTCCCCGTCTGAACCTTCTTTCGTACGAGGATGAAAAGGATCGCAGTGCCGACTGCTGAAAATACGAGGATATTGAGGTGGGGGAATTCCGGTATGTTCTCTAGGCTTTGAGTCGAGGGTTCGTAGACCCAGTCCTCAGCCTCGTCGGTGTCTTGGCCGTCGGGGTACCTCTGCCAGGTGCGGTCGTCGTCATCCAAGTCGCTGAGAACGGGGGTTCGATCCACCTCAAACCCCCCGGAATCCCTTAGCACCACTAGCTCGTCGCTGTTGGCCATCCACCTGGACGGTCTGCTCACGATAAGGTGTTCACTTGGTTCGATGATGGTGCCTTGGTCGATGGGGAGGGTGAGGAAGCTTGTGCTTAGCGTCCACCCACCGACGTCCACCGCCTCCGTTTTGGGGTTGCATAGCTCCACCCACTCCTCGATTGAGTTGTCGGCGTCGTCCCCCTCCGGGTTCAGCTCCACCTCGTTGACCACCACGTCCAAGATCCTCAGCTGCCCCTCGAAGAGCTCGTGCGGATTGCCTGAGGGCTCAAAGACCACTATCCGAACTTCCAGCCATGGCCTATTCACTTCAGCTGTGAAGGTGGCGTTAACAGCCAGTTCGCTCAAGGACGGCACCGAAGGTATCACGACCGAGACATGGGTATCGTTTCGCTCCTTCAGATAGATGTAGAAGGGTCCTTGCAGATCCGGGTTGAAAGCTCCATCCAGCGCTCTCATCTCCACAGTCGCAAGTAACGCTGGGACCTCAGTGGCCGTCGCCAGCACCATGCTTCCGTTGCCCTTGAGGTCTGAGTACACCTCGAACGGGTGGACGGTGGCGGAGAAGCTGGGTTCAGGTGTCGGGATGGCGGTCTGCTTGTACTCCTCGACGAACTGTCTCGTCAACGTTAGGTAGTCGAAACCGTACTCCCTGCTGGGCTCTATCTCCGTTCCCTCACCCCACTCGCTCCAGGACGTGATAAGCACGGAATGCGCGTCCAAACCTATGGCCGTATTCCAATACCTTGCGTACAGCTCTCCTCCTGCACGATCTCGAAAGACATCTCCTCCAATCGCGGTGTTATCGAAGCCTGGAACAACTGTAACGGAGAATGACTTTAGC
>JAUWBL010000158.1 GCA_030601715.1 Candidatus Geothermarchaeota archaeon
AGTTTTCTTAGAACCTCTCTGCTTCTGCTGAGTTTGATGTCGGCCCGGTTTGATAGCATGTAGGGAGTGATGTACCTCCGGTCGCTGGCGAGTTCCCTGGCGATGCCTTCGAGTTCCTTCATCGGCTGGAGGCCCCTCACCCTTGCCCTCCGGCGTTCACTAGGCTTGTCTCCGGCTTTCTCCCGAGAGGCTCGCTTCCTCAGAGCACTCATTGTGCGGCGCTTCTGACCACCCATTGCTGAACTTCCCCATTAGTTTCCGAACGCTGCTTTCTTAAGTTTAATTCATGGAGTATGTTCGTGCAAGGTGGCTAGTCCTCTGCTCTTAGATACCCTCATGGTCATAGAAGACATCGTCCCCCAAGCCCTTCTATACACATCCATCATCCTGCTCGCAGGATTCCTGGCTTACGTCTTGCTTACAAAGTACGGTCTTCCCGACCCGATATTCCTGATCGCCCTCGGCATAATCATGGGACCGGTCCTGAACATCCTTCCGAGGGCCCAGTTTGAGGGTTTAGCTCCGTACATAGGAGCCCTTGCCCTGGTGGCAATAATGTTCGAAAGCGGCTTGGGGATGAACCTGCACGAACTTGTTAAGTCGGCCCGTCATGCCTTGACCTTGGCAATTCTAAGCTTCACGTTTTCAACCCTAGCCGGAACGGCTTTCGCCTACTATGTGGTCCCGCTGCTTGGCTTCCAGCTGAGCTTTCCCCAAAGCCTTCTGTTCGGGTTCATGGTGGGTGGTAGCAGCGGGGCAGTCGTCGCCGCCGTTGCCAGCAAGGTTGGTTTCGGCTCGTCTCTTCAGGTAATACTAAGCTTGGAGTCCTTGCTCACTGACGTTTTCGTAATAGTTTCTGGTCTGGTGGTTCTCCTAGCCCTTGAACAAGAACTTGGGGCAGGTGCCGTGGCTACCCTCGTTGCGTCGAAGTTTTCCGTCAGCATCGTTCTCGGAGTCCTCTTCGGATTCCTCGTGTCGAGTGTCCTATATCGTGCAAGGCAGTACAAGCACATCTACATCGCCACATTGTCGGCCATGTTGTTCCTGTACTCCCTTGCAGAATTCCTGCAAGGCAATGGAGCCGTCTCGGTTCTCACAGCCGGAGTGGTGCTGGCGAACCTGGAATTTCTCCCGACCTTCCTTTCATCCGAGGAGAAGACGGAGACCCTGAAGTTCCAGAGAGTGTTCCTTGAGAGCTTCCACTCAGAGCTAACTTTGCTCATCAAAGTCTTCTTTTTCGTTGAGGTGGGCGTCGTCTTCAACATCCAAGATCCGAGGAACTTCATTATGGCCTCAGTCATATCGGTGCTGCTGCTTTTCGCCCGATATCCCGCGGCCCTCCTTGTCTCTAAGCTCGCCAAACTCAGACGAGCCGCTCCCGTCATCACAGTCTTCTACGCAAGAGGCTTGGCGGCCGTTGTTCTAGCCTTTATCGTGGCGCAGAGCACAGACATCCCTCACTCTCAATTCTTCGTAGAAACGGTGTCAGGCGTAGTCGTGATGACAAACCTGATTCTGACAATCTCGTATTGGATCTTGAAGACCAGGGATAAGGCGGTTCTTGATTTGGAGGCCTAAGTGTTTTCACATTCGCACGGGGCGGGATGAGGCTAGGTCCGAAGCCCCCGTATGGGAGAGGAGAGAAGAAGTTCCTCCGACTCGCTCTCCTCGGCGCACTCTACGTAGTGGTCGCACCATCCACATCCTCTAGTCCAATCGTACTCGAGAAGGTATTGTCGGTAGCAGACAGGGACCTCCATGACCCTGAGAATCTTCCATGACTGTTCTTAAGCTTTTCGATGATTGACCCCCAGATTCTTCGATAGGAAACGAAGAGGGAGTTGTCTTGAGCGTTCATCCAACGGAGTGAGTCGAACCGAGGTGCCTACAGATGGCTGAATGTGGTTCTCGATGTCAATAGATTATGAGCTCCTTCTCCTTCAGCTCTGACCTCAGAATGTCCACGGCTACGAAGACCTCACTCTCCTTCCTGGCTCCCGTGCAGACGATCTTCCCGCTCGCGAAAAGGAGTATGACAACCTTTGGTTCTCTCATCTGATAGATCAGACCCGGGAACTCCTCAGGCTCGTACATTGAGAAATCCAGCTTCATCGCGGCCTCCTCCAAATCTATCTCACCAAAGAGATTCCCCGAGGCCACCACGTTCTGTATCTTGACCTCCACCCTCGGCTCGGCAAGGATTTTCTTGGACATGAGGCTCTTGACGATGGTCTTCACGGCCTCATAGGCCTCTCTCTCAGCCTTGGCTCCAGTCACAACCATCTTTCCAGAGCTAAAGACAAGAATCGCTGTCTTGGGCTCCTTCAGCTTGTAGATCAGACCTGGAAACCGTTTGGGGTCGTACTCTGTGTGGGGAAACTTCTCGAGTATCTTCTTGAGGTCGATCTTCTGGTCTAGTGTAACTGAAGCCACGACGTTCTCGATCTTCACCTCGGGCTCCATCAGTGGCAGCCCCAACAGAAACACCATTCCTTATCCTAAGGACTACCTTCCGCTTAAAAACGGACGGAGCTGCGGGAACAGTCCAAGTCTCGCCGGAAGCAACTGCGACACATCCTCCGCTTCTTCTTCCTCAGAGCCGTGTTTCTTGCCCTTGGGCCATACGTCACTGATGACTATGAGGAGAGCCAACGCAAGGATCAATACGTACTTTGCGTCCCCCAGCCTGTCCATGAACAGCGAGATATTCCCAATGACGGGAATGTGGACGAGGGTTCTTCCCTCAATCATGTCAGGACAGATGGGGGGCCACCCCTTGGCCCGCTGGTCCTGTTGAGGGTTGTTGTCTCCCTTTGTGAGGAAACACCGGTCATCAGAGACAACAGTCACCTCGTCTATCCTGTGCACGATCAACTCCTCTTGGCCGGTTGGATTGTGGAAGACTATTATGTCTCCCACCACCAGCTCGTCGGGATCAAAGTGGCGAATGACCACGAGGTCTCCAACCCTGAGGGTCGGCTCCATACTTCGCGAGACGACGACGAGAAGGGGGGTTTCGGTCCCGGCCGCAAACTTCACGACCTGGAAGGTCCCCAGGAAAATGGCAACCGCCAAGGCTACATAGAGTACAGACTTCCCTATCAGTTTGAGACTCGAAGTCTGTTCCTCATCTGCGTTCATCAATCAATCCTCCCATGTGGGCACATCATGACCTGCAAGATCTCAGTGCTGTCGATGCCTTCCCAGCCAGTTCGCCTAGCTATCCTGATAAGGAGAAATCACGCATAAAAACTGCGTCGCGATACGTAACTAGGGTCTAGCGGGCAGACGTAAGCCTAGACGTAGCGGTGCCATGGGCAGGAGTGACGAGGCTTTGACGAACAAGATCTCGGGGAAGCCGTCGAGCGTGCCGGCGACAGAGTTTGTGGAGCGTGAACTCGCAAGGGAACTAACCCTTCTAGAGGCGGTAACCCTCGGTGTCGGCGGCATAATCGGTGGCGGTATATTTAGCATGATCGGGATCATCATCGGCTTAACTGGTCCCGCTGTAACGCTGTCCTTCCTATTCATCGCTC
>JAUWBL010000047.1 GCA_030601715.1 Candidatus Geothermarchaeota archaeon
TCTTCCTCAGCATCCACAGCAACCTCTCCCCAGAGAGGCCGTGCCGTGGGTAATCCTCCTTCGGTATCGAACGCAGATCCGTGATGGTCATTCCACGCTCAACCTCTCAACTCCCAGCATACGCACAACGTAAGAGCCAAATCAGCTCGTATTAAGACTGGAGCGCGAGAAAGAGTACTCCTTCCTCCCAAATGCTCCACCTGTCCCGAGAGTAGTTGTTCGGTCGCTCAGCTCAAGATTTTGACCTTGTCCACTTTGGCGTCGCCCCTCTGCATCTACACCTAGGACACCCCGAGCCATGACCCTGAGCTAATGCGGTCCTCGATGATCACCTGATGGTACATGATCAGCTCCTATCACGGCGGCCTTCGTCTCCACCACTCATTTTCAGCCTGGCTCTAGGTGCTGTTCAACTCCACCGAGACCTGAAACAGACCGCCCTGACCGTCAAAATTTTTTTTTCCTTCCCCACACACAGGGCGGAGAACAACAACATGATCCCGGTGGGGAGTCCGGGAAACAACAAAGTGACAACGGATGCAAACGAGAATTTGCAGCTCATGTTCGACGGGAAGGGTTTCTGAGAAGGACCGAGGAATGTTCTCGTTGCGGCGCCGCTGGCACAGACAGCCCAGAGGAGGGCGATATTCCTTTCCCAGAGGCGGTGTAGCCTACTCTCCTTCCAGATGCTTGATGGCGTCTATGGCGGCCTTGCAGCCCGACGCAGCGGCGGTAACCGCCTGCCTGTACAGAAAGTCATAGGCGTCCCCAGCCACGAACACCCCCTTGGCGCTGGTCCTCGTCTCATCGTATCGCTTGATGTAGCCAGCGTCGTCGACATCCACCTGGCGCCTGAAGAGATCCGTGTTCGGCCTGTGGCCGATGGCGATGAAGACGCCCTGACAGTCGTGCACGCTCGTCTCGCCCGTCTTGACGTTCCTAACCCTGACGCCCTCCACCCTGTCCTCTCCGATGACCTCCTCCACGACGCTGTCCCAGAGAAACCGGATCCTCTCGTTGGCGAAGGCCCTGTCCTGCATGATCTTCTCCCCCCTCAGCTGGTCCCTCCTGTGGATCAACGTCACCGTCTCAGCCAGCCTTGAAAGGAAGAGGGCTTCTTCTATGGCCCAGTCGCCGCCACCGACCACCATCACCTTCTGATCCTTGAAGAAGAACCCGTCGCAGGTAGCGCAGGCGGAGACGCCCCGCCCCCTCAGCCTCTGCTCGGACTCCAAGCCCAGCCACTTGGGAGAGGCCCCCGTCGCAATTATCACAGTCCTCGTCGTGAACTCTCGGTCACCCACAGCGACCCTCAAGGGCTTGGCCCTGAAATCAACCATTGTGGCATCCTCGTCGAGGATCTCGGCGCCGAACTTCTCGGCCTGCTTTCTCATGCGGTCCATAAGGTCTGGACCCTCCAGCTTCTCGACGAAACCGGGGTAGTTCTCCACTTCAGAGGAAGTCATCAGCTGTCCCCCGAATTCGAAGCCACCGATAACAAACGGGTCGTAGCCACCCCTCCCGATATATATAGCGGCTGTCAGTCCGGCCGGACCGGAACCAATGATGATCACATCCTTATTCTCGGTCATGCATGGTCACACAGCAACGTAGCTGCACCGAAAGTTTTACGCTTTCCTCGTCAGTGACCAGTCTATCGAGGAGCTACAACGCATGAGAGCTCCAAGTCAGGCAGAAGAACTCAACCGTCACTCCCCCCTCTCCCCTTCGGGGTTCTGCCCTGGCGTGCTCCTCAACGCGACAAACACAACCGCCAAGCCACCCAAAAAAAGAAAGACACCCTCCGTAGCCAAAAACGTAAAGGCCCCTATGTTGGTCACTCCAAAGCCGAAAGCGACACCAGCAAGCTGGAGAAAGGAGTTTGCTAGGGCGAAGAGGCCAACTGCCAACAGAACAGCTCCAGCCAACAGAGACAGACGGTCCATTCCAAGCACAAAAACGTCGCTCTTCCTTATTCAAACCCACTCCAGGCATGCTATAAGACGCGACATGCGTGTGCTTTTTGGCACATTCGAGGTCTAGACGGAATTCGGTGCACTCACGAAGATGTCCGAGAGACGACGCTTAGGAGTCAACCTCAGGAGGCTAGTGGAGGACATAACGAGGGCATACCCCAACCTGGCGAGAGGACTCATCAGAGAGTGCATCCAGAACGGGGTGGACGCCGGCGCCACCGAAATCCAAATCGACTTCGACTGGGAACAGAGGATCTTCCAATACCACGACGACGGCGGGGGAATGGATGCGGAGGAGTTCGACAGGTTCTTTATCATAGCCGAGAGCTCCAAGGATCCCCGAAGGCACATCGGTCAGTTCGGCTGGGGAAAAATCCCCTTCGTGAAGGCGGGAAGATACGCCATCATAGAGACAAGGTCCGACACCTACCATGGCGCTATGCACTGGCAGGACCTCGAGTACTGGCCGGTCGAGGATAGACACCTCGACAAGAACGGCACCTCAATAACCATCCACGACGTCGCAGACGACATCGCCATAGACCTTGCGACAGACAAGGTCATAGAAGCGGTCAGGGAGAGATGGAGCTCGGCTCTAGCCAAGAAAACCGTTAGAGTCATCGTGGACGGGACGCTGGTGGAGCCCCAGACCTACGAGTATCTCCACCGGAGGAGGATAGGGCGCACCTTCCCCCCCTACGGCAAGGCCAAGGGGGTTCTGTACTTCGCCAAGGACGACCTAACGGACAACGAGTGTGGAGTAGCTGTCAACGTCTTCGGACAGACCGTCACGAGGAGCCTCTTTGGAATATCCCACCCTCGGAGGTATCGGGTCTTCGGATACGTCGACGCAGACTTCTTGGCTGAGAGCAAGACCTCCGACCACAGCAGGTTCAGGAAGACCTCGGAGTGGCTAACCTTCCAGAGGAACATGAGGCGAATTCTCCTTGGGTGGCTGAGAAGAATCGACCGGGAGGAGTGGCGTCAGCTGGCCAGCAGGGACATGCGAAGGCTCAGAGGCCTCGTCCGAGACCTCGACTCCATCCTCGTGGAGCTACCCGAGCTCACTACCGTACTTGAATATGTTCCCGAAGAGGAAGCGCTACGACTGCATCCACGCCCAGGGAAAAAGGAGAGAAAGGAACGAACAGAGGTGAAACAGACGAAGAAATGGACTCGAAGGAAAGCCCGCACTGGAACCTGGGCTCCCGTGAGAACCGGCAGGTTCGGCATAAGCGTCACCTTTGACGGCACAGAGGACGGCCCAGAATCCTGGCTTAGTGGAAATACGATAGTAATAAACCACCAGCATCCGGCGTACATCAGAGCCAGGGAGGCGAGGCAGCTGTACTACCACGAACTGAAGTGCTGTGCCAATGAGCTGATCAAGCTAAACTCACCGGTGGCAGGCGAAGAAAACTTGCTGAAGGTGTTCGAGCTACAGGAGAAGTTCTTCCTGACGTGGGCTGAGGTAGCCGCCCGATAGGAGAGCACATCCATCTCTCTAGAAATCAATCGGGCTACTAGTGTGACAGCTAAAGTTCAGGGACTTGGCTGGTTAGAGGTGAGGCCCAGCAGCAATCCGTATCTCATGTTCAACCATCAGTTGGGGCTGTTGATTCGTTGATAACCCATGATGGACAAGCCTTGATAAGATTTCCCAGACACGGACAGAAAGAAGCTGGCTGCCATGGTCTGGCAGGGAGTGTTGGGATCATCTTTCCGGGAGGCGGACGAAGATGGGTTCCTCGATGCCCGTCTAACTCTGACGAGCAGGCAGTGAGCGTCTTGTCTAGTAGGATTCTACCTCTTCCATCTTCTCCGCCAGGTATTTGTCGACGATGTAAGACAGCCCGTATCGGCTGAAGGCCTCCTGCTCCGACTTCCTCTTCAGCTTCATGAACTTGTCGATCTCTCTTTGCCAAAGCTTTCCCCGGTACCGAATATCCTTCTTAAGCTGAGTCAGACGCTTGAAGTCCTCGCTTGTGAAGGGATCGGAAGGCAGATCGTACCTCGTCATGTCGGAGGCCCAGACCCCCATCCACTTCGCGTCGGGGGTGGCCAAGCCTCTAATGTGGGCGGCGTTGGCGGAGCCGCTGATGATGACCATGGCGATGTGCATCCCCCAGGGATCGGCGTCGGTCAGGATCAGACACTCCAGCCCCAACTCCTCGTTCAGCCTTCGGATCAGATACCGGGTGGATCGGGGCGCCTGTCCGGTGGTGTTGATGAGTATGGCTCTGTATCTCTCATGGACTCTTTCCTCGATGAATCGGGTGAAGGTTCCGCCCTTCTCAATGGCGAACACCCTCTCCGCCCCGGTTTCCACGAACTCGGCGGTTCGCAGGGCGTGACCCACCATTAGGCCATCGGGATGGGCCGTGAGGTCGATCCTCCTCCCCTCGTAGCCCGGGACGGTGTACTCGATTGTGAGGTCACCGAAGATGGAACTCCTCTCCTCCGGCACGATGTTGAACTCCTCCCTAGGTCTCCCAGCGACCGCCTCCAGGTCGGTGATGACATCGTCAGACTCCTTCTGATCCCGGAACGGGATGCCGAAGGCCTGCGAGGAGTAGTAGACATCCCTAAGGGTACTGGTCCTCCTCCCCCGAATCAGCTCCTTCGCGAAGAAGGCGTTCCAAACCAGCTGACTCAGACTCTTCAGGTGTCTGATGTTGGAAGCCGCCCGGCGGAACGTCCTGTCCCCCAAAACATAGGATCGGGTGACCTCGTCGTACTGGATGTTGCTAGTGGTTCGGCTGGGGATGTCGACCACGGGGAAACGGCCCTCCGACATAGTTTCGTACAGGTCTTCACCGAAGTCGGTGAGCTGTTCCATCACTATCTCCCGGGTTTCTTCTCTTCTTTTTCTACTTGGCATGTCTCTTCTTCACCTTTCTTAGGAGCGGACCGATGTCGGGCTCCTCCTCTCTCCCCGCTAATTTGGTGGAGAATTCAGCGATCTTCGGTAGGTACCTCCTGTAGAGCTCAAGCCTTCTGGTTAGACCCTTGCGCTTCTCTATCCGCCTAGTGAAGGTTGAGAGGCTTCTCAGAAGCTCCCTTACCGAGGCCTTGATCTCCCTCTCTACTTCGGGAACGTCAGCTATGAACTCCTTCCCAAGACTCCGGAAGGGGATCCTAGTGCTGCAGAGATGGACGAAGAACGCAACCGGGCCGTCCATGGGCCTCTTGTAGTAGCCCCAGTTTATCCCGTTCACTATCTTGAGGGAAACGTCGCTACCCTCGTCGAAGAGGAGGGGGATCTTGTTGGCATACCTATAGAGCCTGATGTCTCCCGCATCCCCTGGGATCTTCCCCCCATATCCCAGGGCAGATTCGATGACGAAGGAGTGGCCAAGATATGATGAGGAGGGACGGATCACCACACGAAGGAAGTCGGGCTCGTACTCTTTGATGATACCCTCCTCAAAGATCTTCCTTCCGATGGGGGACAGGATGTCAGGGTTGGGAGGCAGGAAGCTCGAAAAGTTCTGCATCCTCTCAGAGAGCTGCATGATCTGCTTCATCTCCAACTCGCCCACAGGGGTGTCGAATTCGACGTTCGCGAACCTCAGGAACTTTCTGGCCGTCCTCACGCCGACTCGGTGAAACCTGTCGCAGAGGAACTGAAGCATCGTCATTCCGGGATCCGCGTCCCGGATCAGCTTCTTCAAGGCCTCCACATCCACTCCGTGAGGGTGAGGCTTCGCCACCCGAGGAGGCTTCGGCACCTCACGGGTGGTTCTCCTGAAGAAGAAGAGGCGTCCCGACGGGTCGGCGAACTTGAACTCGGCATAGGGAGCGACAGCAGCAGTCTGTTTGAGGTAGGCGATCATCATGTGTGAGATCCGCGGGTAGTTCCCCAACAACGCGACCTCCACGATCGTGCCACGCCACCTGTTTTTGTTGGGGTGGGAGTGCCTCTCTACGACGTTCGGTAAGTTCTTCTCAATATCTATGAGGAACCTATAGCTGAAGATCCTCTCCTTCCCGATGGAGGTGACGACTCTAATGGGAATGTTCGTCGTAATCTGGCCGTAAAGGAGAGCCATAGTGCCGCCCAGGCCGAAGGTTCCCCGGCTCTGTCGGAAGACATACTTGGAGCTGTAGAATACCCTGCCGAAGGCTTTCAAGACCTCCTTTCCCGGTACCCCCGAGCCGTTGTCTTGGACCCTGAGTCGATAGATCCCTGTTGTGTCGGACTTTTTCTCCTCAAGGGAGAGCCTGACATAGATATCGGGGGTAATCCGGTGCAGTTCACACGCATCCAATGAGTTTTCGAGGAGCTCACGGAAGCTGCTGTAGAGGGAGCGGCTGGGGTTGGTGTATCCCGCCAGTTCCTTGTTCCGATAGAAGAATTCGGAGGGGCTCAGCTCCGCGAATCTTTCCGACATCATCTTCTCAGTACATCTTCAACTTGTCGAACTTCTGTCGTTGCCTCTCCCTGAAGAGGCGGTTGTAGACCGCCTTGTGGGGCGTTCCTCGGATCAGCATGTCGATGGCCTCCTTCGCCATGAGGAGGCCTTCGAAGTCACCAATGAGAACCACGGAGTGCCGATACACGGAGACGAGGACTTTGGCGGTTTCCTCGATGATCCTCCTAGTCTTGCCGCCCTCGCCGATGATCCTCCCCTTCACCCTCTTGAGGCTCCTGCTATCCTTGAACCCCTTCGCTCTGAGATCCCAGATGTGCAGACTCTGGTCTCCGCGGTACAACGTGGACGCTCGATGGGGTGAGAACCCCAAGTTTATGGCGTTGATGACATCGACGGCGGCCATGAACCGGTCGATCTCGTTTCCACGGTTTCCGACGACAACTTGGCCCGTGTCGCTATTCACCGTCAGCTGTATGTTGAGACTCTTCTCAAGCTGTCCCTTGGTGCTTCCTTCTGCTCCTATGATGGCACCAACCCTGTCTCTGTAGAAATGGATGGATTTGACCTGTACAGTCTGGACGGAACTGGCTTCCCCTTCGTCGGTGCTCGACATATCCTGCTCCTGTTTCCCGGGTAAGTATGGTTGACCAATTGTTAAAATTCTAATTTTACGACCTACGACCTTTTCTTCGTTTGGGGAATTCAGTTGAGAAGCTTTCTCGATGAGATCTCTTTGAGGAGGGTAAGGGAGCCCGTTTCGCCTAGGTTTGGGATAAGCCAACACCTGAGCGAAGAGTTCCCGGTTCTCTTCGAAAAGGTTGACGGATACCCGATCTTCAGAGTCGCTGGCAACCTGTGCAACTCGAGAGACACCTTCGCCCGCATTCTTCGCACTACCAGGGCCAGGATTCTGTCCGCTTTTTCTGAGGCGCTCGACGGCCCCTCGGACTACGGCATGGTCAACTCCGCTTCCTTTTTGAAGAACAGGGTTAGGGACCCTGACTTGACTGAAGAGTTGCCCCTGTGCGTCTACTTCGGACCGGAGGAGAGATACTACTCAACGGCTTCCATCGTCCTAGCCCGAGATCCGGAGACGGGGAGGGAGAACGCATCCTTCCACCGTATGATGCACATCAGCGGAAACAGAATGGTGATCCGGATCGTTCCTAGGGATCTCTACAGCTTCTTCAAGAAGAACCAGGACCACGGGGACGACAC
>JAUWBL010000011.1 GCA_030601715.1 Candidatus Geothermarchaeota archaeon
GGCGGTAACACCTACAGCTAACCGTGTATTGCCTGAACTAGAACGGAGAACGCTAGTCAAGCACCTAGCGAGTCTTGTTTAACGGGGATATGTGCTGGTTGATGACCTGTTCAACCGGTCACACAAACGACTGGGCTAGGAAACCTAGTCGGTCGTTTCTTCTCTCCGTTGGCTCTTGAAGCTCCGATGTTCTTCCCTCAAGTGTCTGTGCAGTCTCTGGTTGGCCATGAAGAATCTTCCCGCGACGTACACTGATGGTTGACATTGCCCTCGAGCCACTCGCATTAAAAGTCATTCGCCCGAGTGAATTGTAATGGTTCTGTCTATGCAGATCGAGGTTTGGGGGCGGTTCGTCTGACTGGTTCACGATCACCCACGTCCACATTGGAGCAGAGATTGAAGCAGTGGGAAGAAACATCTCTAAGAGATTCTTTGCAGCACTATCCTGAAAGAAAGGATTTGTTCGCAAACTCTTCAGATATCCCCGTGCGACGTCTCTACACGGAAGCAGATGTAGAGGGGAAGGAGTACCTAGACACCCTAGGATTCCCCGGCGAGTTCCCCTACACCCGAGGGATCTATCCGACGATGTACAGGGCCAGGCTCTGGACGATGAGGCAGTTCTCGGGGTATGGCACAGCTGAGGAGACGAATCGGAGGTTCAGATATCTACTGGAACACGGGGAAACCGGCCTAAGCATAGCCTTCGACAACCCCACACTGATGGGATATGACACAGATGATCCCCTCGCTGGTGGAGAATTCGGATTCGGAGGGGTCGGAATTGACACACTGAAAGACACAGAGATCCTCTTCGATGGGATTCCGATGGGAAGGATAACCACCTCTATGACGATAAACGGGCCTGCACCGATCATCTGGGCCATGTATGTGGCTACGGCGGAGAAGCAGGGAGTGCCTGAATCACAGCTGGACGGAACCACGCAGAACGATATCCTGAAGGAGTACATCGCCCAGAACGAGTTCATCTACCCTCCCGAACCATCCGTGAAGCTGGTCGTCGACACAATAGAATACGCCGCCAAGCGAATGCCCAAGTGGCATCCGGTGAGTATCAGCGGATATCACATCAGAGAAGCCGGATCCACCGCTGTGCAGGAGCTCGCCTTCACGTTGGCCAACGGGTTGACGTATGTGGATGAGGCTATCGAAAGAGGCCTGGACATCGACGAGTTCGCTCCCCAGCTCTCCTTCTTCTTCAACAGCCACAACGACTTCTTTGAGGAGGTAGCCAAGTTCAGGGCTGCTAGGAGGATCTGGGCCCGAGAAATCCGGGGAAGATATCACCCAAAGAATCCCCAATCGCTGTACCTGAGATTCCATACCCAAACAGCTGGCGTTACACTGACCGCACAGCAACCGGAGACGAACGTTGTGAGAGTGGCGCTGCAGGCGTTGGCCGCCGTCTTGGGAGGAACCCAGTCCCTTCACACCAACTCCTTGGACGAGGCATTGGGCCTGCCCACCGAGAAAGCGGTCCGGATAGCACTGAGGACCCAGCAGATCATTGCTCATGAGAGTGGGGTAGCCAACACGGTAGATCCGCTTGGAGGATCCTACTATGTAGAGTGGCTGACCAACGAGATGGAAGAGGGGGTCTACAGATACTTCGACAGAATTGAGTCCATAGGCGGGGTTGTTGCTGGTATTCGGAAGGGCTTCTTTCTGAAGGAAATAGCTGAAGCTTCGTACCGCTTCCAGCGGGAGTTAGAGCGGAAAGACAGGATCATTGTGGGAGTGAACGAGTATCTTGTCGACGAGAAACCTGAGGTCGATGTGTTCGAAGCGGATCCAGAGGGCGTAGCTACGCAGCTGGAGAGGCTCAGAAAGGTCAAGAGCGAGAGGAACACTCCGGGTGTGCACAGAAAGTTGGAGGCTCTGAGAGCCGCCGCCAGAGAGGAGGAGAACCTGATGCCGTACATTGTCGACGCCGTGAGAGCTTATGCGACCTTGGGCGAGGTAGTGGGGGCTCTTAGGGAGGTCTACGGATCCTACGAAGAACTAGCCGTCCTGTAGCGAACTGTAGCGTGGCTGCGAGGCCGTCTCATCTTCTGGTGTTGGAGGTCTTAGCACCTGCTCCGATATCGAGCCGTCCCTGAAGACGGTGACATCTTTGCAGCCAAGACTGTATGCGAGTAGATAAGTTTCCCTTATGTCGTCTACGGTGGCATCCGCGGGAAAGTTGGTCGTCTTGGATATGGAAGAATCAACCCACTTCTGGAAGGACGCCAGAGCTCTTATGTGGTCCTCGGGACTCATGTCGTGCGCCGTCACAAAGGCTTCCCGAATATCCGTTGGGATGGAGTCGGCATGTCGAACTCTTCCTCGGAGCTTGGCAACTTCCTTGATGAGCTCCACGCTGTAGAGGCCCGCTTCTCTCATGGCTTGTTCGAACACTGGGTCTGTGTAATGGAACTCGCCGACCTTGACGTGTTTCTCGTAGACTAGGCTGTAGATCGGCTCAATGCCGCTGCTGCACCCGGCGATCATGGAGATGCTTCCCGTAGGAGCGATGACTGTGGTGTATCCGTTCCTCAGTCCGTGAGTCATCATCTCCGATACGACCGAGTGCCAGTCCATTCTCCACTCTTTGCTATCTTCGTAGCCTCTGAAGGGCAGCCTCCCCTTCGCGTAGAAGCTCCTCTTGAAGTATGGAAACGGTCCCCTCTCTCTGGCGAGTCTGATGGATTCTCTCTTGGAGTGATAGTTGATGAACTCCATAAGCCTCTCCATCAGATCCCTTGCCTCCTCACTGTCGTAGGGGATCCTCATTTCGCATAGGAGGTTGGCCAACCCCATGACCCCTAGACCTATCTTCCTCGTCTTCAGGGTCATCTCCTCGATTTCTTTCAGCGGGTAGCTGTTGACATCTACGACATTGTCCAAGAACCTTGTGGCGGACCTGACGGCGTCAGCAAGGGATTCCCAGTCGAGGGAGACTGTTCCGTTCACCTTTCGAGTGAAGCTCCACACATTCACGCTTCCCAAGTTGCATGACTCGTTGGGATAGAGGAGTACCTCGCCGCACGGGTTCGTGGTGATGATTGGACCTAACTCGTCCGAGAAGGGATTGAACCGGTTGACATTGTCTTCGAACATGACCCCGGGTTCGGCGCTCTCCCAGGCTTGGTAAACTATTCTATCGAGGAGGAGCCGAGGATTCACCATCCTCACAACCCGCCCCGTTCGTGGATTGATGAGCGGGTAGGGCTCTCCGGTGCGGTAGTGTTCCCAGAAATCGGGTGTGATCAGGACGGAGATGTTGAAGTTTGTAAGGTTCTTGTTGCCCTCCTTGGCGGTTATGAATGCCTCTATGTCGGGATGATTGATGTTGAGTATCCCCATGTTGGCGCCCCGCCTTATGCCGCCCTGCTTTATGACCTCTGTCATGACGTCAAAGAGCCGGATGAAGCTTACAGGTCCGGAAGCTATCCCAGAAGTAGAACTGACGAAGTCTCCTTCGGGCCTTAGCTTCGAGAAGTTATACCCCACTCCCCCGCCAGACTTGAAGATGTGTGCGGCCTGCTTCAACGTGTCCATGATGCTCTCCATCGAATCGTCGATGTCGAGGACGAAGCAGGCGGACCCCATTCCAAGGGGGTTTCCGAAGTTCGCCAACGCTGGAGTGTTGGGCAGAAAACTTCGCGTCACCATGAGCTCGTAGAAACATGTAATGACCTCTTCGTACTGGTCGAAGGCCTTCCTTCTCATCATGTCAAGAAAGCCCCGCCAGGACATCCTCATCTTGCGCTCTCCGGCCAGTCGCTCGTGCATTCGCCTAAGGGCCTCGACATGATACCGGTTGAGTTGATACGAGCCCACGCGTAGGGACGCAGCCTCGTCCGACGCTGCTTCACGGCTACTCTCGCTTTGTCCAGCCTTGTCATAGACCCTAGGGTCGTATAGCATCTCCGGAAGCGCAGCATGAATCGCAACCCTCGTGAAGAGCTGTTTGGGAGACTCGATCAGCCTCCTCTGCTCGTCCCTCCTCAGGTATCTGGACTTGAGCACTCGGAGGGCGTTGAGGTCGAAGACCTTGTCCACCTCGTCGACATCCTCCTTTTCAAGGATCTCCCTCTTCTTCATCCTGACCTCGGACCTCTTCTGTCGGTACAGGATGTAGGCTTTCACAATCTTCGCAAGGCCGTTCGCCATCAAGACATTCTCCACCATGTCCTGAACCTCCTCGACGGAGGGTGGCTTCCCCGCCTTCCACTGTCTCTCGAGACCAGATACGACCTGCCTCGATATGCGTTCCACCAGCTCAGGATCCGAAACGCCCACCTCTAGGGCTGATCTGTTTATTGCTGACGCGATCTTCTCCGGCAGAAACTGAACGACTCTCCCGTCCCGTTTTCTTATGAGATTCAGCGAGCTGGATATGCCTTCAAACATCCTTGCTTGCCTCCCGGAACGAGTCAGGCTGTGAACATCTCCTGTTGCATGCTATGAAGTCGGAGGCGCCCTGGGAGAGGGGATGATGAAAATATTCGAGTCGAGAAGTGCAGAGTGACCCTTCAAGGCCACGGCTAACGTCAACTTCGTGGTTGCGCCTCAGGAAATGCCCCGCTGCGTGGCGCTCAGTGCCGTCCTCAGAGCCTCTATGCCTTCTGACAGCGGCAGAGGGTTCTTCTCATCATACAGAAAGGCTTCCAACTCGTTTCTCAGGGGCTCCTCGAACTCATAGGATCTGATCCTGCGCTCCTCGATAAGATCACTGGGAGATCGTCCGCCCTTCGTCACCAGCGTCTCTTGAGTCAGGAAGTCCAGCTCGATCGTACCCTCACTCCCATAGATCCTTAGCTTCCGCTCCTTTGTCGGGGTCAGCCAGTTGGCCTCCACAACGGCTTTTGTGCCCGACTGAAACTCCAGCAAGATGAGTGCGGCATCCTCGAATCGGTCATCCCGGTGATAGGCAAGTACGCTCTCCATACTCTCGACTCTGCCGAAGAGCCTTTTGAGGAGATAGATGTCATGGAGTGCAAGGTCGAGGATCACGCCTATCTTCCAGAAGCTCCTAGGAAAGCGTCCTATCCTCCTGGCGCTTGCCATGAGGGGGTCCCCGATCTCGGAAATCACCGTCAGTGCCCTTTTCATGCATGGATTGAAGAGCTCGATGAATCCGGGCATTATCCTGGCCTCGTCTTCATGTCTCTTAAGGGCCAAGACCTCCTCCAGGTCTGTGCCGATAGGCTTCTCGATGAGAACATCAATGCCGCGGGAAGCGAAGAGCTCCGCGACCTTCGGTAGTTCACGTGGTGGCACGACTACACTCACGGAGTCAATGTCTGCCTCCGCCATTCTGGCGGCGTCGAGATAGTATTGCGTGTCATATTTTTTGGCTAGTGCTGATGCCAAGCCCTCGTTCGTGTCACAGACGGCGACTAGGTCAGAGATCTCGTTGTACACCCGTGCATGAGCTCGGCCGAACCAGCCACAGCCCACAACCCCGGTTTTCTTTGTCTTCAAAGGTGACACGGCAGCAGCAAATGATTGTTGAGGACGTGTAACATTTAACGAGGAATCTGCACGGAGAGGGCTGAACTGGAGCCACGTTCTCGGCACGACAGCTTCTGGTTCTCAGGCGAGCCGCATTCGACGACCAATCGTATGTCGCTCGTTTTCTGACACGAACTTCGGGGACATCGTAGGGCTGTTCTGTTGGTGACTCAGCCAACTCCTGATGAAAAGGAGACGGCGTCGCCGTCGTCCCTATGTTCGCCGATGATCATTGTTGTATATATCCGAGGAATAAAAGAGCCACGCATAGTTAGTTAGGTGGTGCCAGGGTTGTCCAAGGATTACCTGGTTTATGTTGACGGAGACTTCGTCCCGGGAAGCGAGGCCAGGATCTCCGTCTTTGACCATGGCTTCCTCTATGGAGACGGCATCTTCGAAGGCATACGCGTGTACAGTGGCTGCATCTTCCGACTTGCGGAGCACCTGGAACGTCTCTGGCAGTCCGCCAAGATGCTGATGCTGGAGATGCCGATCTCGATAGAACAGATGGAACGGGCCATAGTGGAAGCTCTGAACAGAAACTCCTTGGTTGAGGCCTACATAAGGGTTCTCGTTACGAGGGGGAAGGGAACTCTCGGGATTGATCCACGAACCTGTGAGAAGTGTTCTGTCGTCATTATCACTCAACCCCTCAAGCCGTTGCTTGGCGAGAAGGCAAAGCTGGAGGGGGTCAGGACCATCATCGCTTGGGTGAGAAGGGACTCGGTTGACGCGACCTCTCACGAAATCAAGTCCATGAACTACCTCAACAGCATCCTGGCGAAGATCGAAGCCATCAACGCCGGTGTGACGGAGGCGATCCTTCTCGACCGAAACGGCTTCGTCTCCGAGGGTTCAGCGGAGAACCTCTTCATCGTCAAGAACGGCCGGATCTCGACACCGCCCATGACCGCTGGGATCCTGCCAGGAGTAACCAGACAGACCATTATTGATCTGGCTGGCGACTTGGGGTATCCGATCGTGGAGCGTAACATAACACCGTATGAACTGTTCTCCGCAGACGAAGTGTTCCTGACAGGGACCGCAGCTGAGGTCGTTCCCGTCCGCGAAATCAGTAGTAGACCTATCGGCTCCGGTGAAAGAGGACCAGTAACGGCACGACTTGCGGAAGAGTTTGACAGGTTCAAGAGGGATCCCCGCAACGGAGTGCTCATCACTGAGGACATACGGATAGTTGCGGGCGTTGATCCCCCTGAGGAGAACCAACGAACTAGCTAGCCCGACCGATCTTCGGTCAGGTAACTGAACTAACAGCATTCTTGAATGTTACGCTGGACATGATCATGGCTGGGTAGCAGAAACTTGACGCGAATTCAGAGGCTTGTTGAAAGACATGACGCGTGGCGGATGTCCCAGTGCATCAACCTCATGCCGTCCGAGAACATGACCAGCGAGGCTGTCAGAGCCCTACTCTCCTCAGACATGGGACACCGATACACCCTCCCGCTGAACACGGAGATCCATGGCTCCCTTGTGGAGAACGCCTACCGCGGAACTCGCCTGATGGACGAGGTGGAGGAAGTCGCGGAGGGACTGGCAAGGGAGGTCTTCGGAGCCACGTACGCAAATCTTCATCCCCTATCTGGCCACGTGGCAGGGATGGCCATGCTGACTACACTGACGAATGCGGGTGACGCTATAGCGGTCATCAGTTCCAAAAACGGCGGCTACGACGGGTACATGCCAGGTTACCTGCCGGACATCCTAGGCTTGGAGGTGTCAACGCTTCCCTTCAGCGAGGAGACGTTCACTCTGAGAACTAAGGCGGCATGCGAAGCCATCAGAGAATCCAAACCGGCCTTGGTGGTCCTGGGCGCCAGCTTCATCCTCTTCCCATACGACCTGAAGGCCATCCGGGAGTCATGCGACGAAGTCGGCTGCTATCTCGGCTACGACGGGTCTCACGTCCTCGGCCTAATCGCTGGAGGCCGTTTCCAACCAGATTGCACGAGATTCGTTGACATCTTGGTCGGTAGCACCCACAAATCCTTCTTCGGCCCACAAGGAGGAATCGTTCTGTCGAGGGATCACGAAATCGGCCGCTCGGTTGACGGAGGACTGACTTGGAAGATCCTGGACAACGCCCACTGGAACAGGATAGCAGCACTGGGTCAGGCTCTGCACGAAGCCAGAAGATGGGGCCAAGACTACGCTGAACAGACCTGCAAGAATGCCAGAGCCTTCGGAAAGGCTCTCATCGAGGAGGGCATACCCGTCCGGTACGAGGACATGGGCATAACCCAATCTCATCAGGTGTTGCTGTCCGAGAAGGACATGGAGAAGAAGTACGGGCGATCAATAAACGACTCGGCGAAACTCCTAGAGAATTCAAACATCATCATCGACTGCGTAGGAAGGTTGGGGACAAACGAAGTCACGAGGCTCGGGCTAAAGGAGAAGGATATGGCTGTCGTGGCCGGCTTGCTCAGCCGTGCCCTGTCTGGGGAACCTGTAGGAGATGAAGCCTCGACCTTCAGGAGCCAGTTCGCAGTAGAGTATGTTTAGGGAATCAACACCGGGCGAAAACGAGAAGTTCACAATTCGATGACGTCGAAGTTGTTGGGCACAAGTATGCCTCCATCGTCCAACTCCTCGATCTGACTCCTTCGTAGCCCGCCTTGGTGAAGTGTTCCAGATACTTCTTTGGTCAACGGGAATCGTTGAGCCGCGAGGAGAGCCCGCCTTCCGGCTGGCCGCCTGACCCCGTGGCGACGGCGCTGAGAGGCTCAGGGCCCCAGCAGGACCGCCAACAAGATCGTTAGGTTGTACCCGGGGACGAAGGCCATGAGGAGGACCTCCCAGTTCCCAAGGGGGGTCTTCCACTCGACGAACCCCGCGAACCTCAGAAACGCATACACGGGGAAGCCGATCAGGACGAGGGGGAAGAGCAACTGAAAGGCGAAGCCGGTGGCTGAGGAGACCCACCCCAAACCGAAGCCCGCAGCGGCGAAGACCTGCCTCCGGATCCCGTCTGCACTCATAGAAGCCCAGAAGACCCCGTAGCCATAAAAAGGCTACCGGAGGCCCTTCAGGTCTCAGCCTTCACCGGACGATGAACGAGTACGCGAAGGGGGCGTCTGAGGCCTTGGTTTGGGTTCAAGGGTTGATGGGGGATCTCGTGAAGGGAGAGGATCGATGGGACGTGATGAAGAGGGAGGTGGATGACGCCAAGGAAGACCTCGTCAAAGGCGTGGGCGTAGATCTCAGGGTCAGGTTGCAGCGGAACGTCTAGAGGGACCTCGTCACGGGTTCTATTTTCGCGCCTGAAACAGGTCGTCCAACAAACGCGAGTTTGCGAGCGCCGCAAGTTGTGTCAGAGGCAGGAAGGCGAACAGACCAGAAAGGAGTATGCCGTCAACCGTTCCCCTTGCTCCAATGTACAGCCAAGTCGTCAATGGTATCTGGACGAGGTCTAAGACCAGGGCCGACAGCACGGTGTAGCCGTATCCGAGTACATACAGGATCCAGAGATCGCCTCCCTTCACGCTCCAATCTCGGGCTAGAGATCCCTTCCATGGACTTCCGCGAGACCCCTCCTGCTTCCTTTGGATGGATAGGGTGACGAACACGACCAGGGCGACGATCCATGCGTGCAGACCGTAAAGGATCTCAATAGACCCCTCGCTGAGCCCATACAGAAGGACAGCGACAAAATGAGACAACGCGGCTGACCCCACGGACAGCACGAGAATCATTAGGTGTGTCCTCGCTGACAGAGCCCTCCTTTTGAGAACATAGATGACACAGAAGGCCGCAACAATCGATGGCAGAACCGCACCTACGATGTCTACTTCAACCGCTTCGGTCAGCGTCAGCTTTCGGTATATGGTTGCGGGGTTGATGGCTCCCATGACTCCCTCCTGGAAGAATTGAGTGAAAGCGTACATACCCATCGATGTAGCGAACAGCCAGAACGCCCAGAACCACGAAATCCCCGGTCTCTCAGGCAACGCCTAGGACCCCTCGATCAGTTCCAGTGTTTGCCCGAAGCTTTGAGTGTTGTTGGAATCTACCGTCCAGTCGGTGCCCTAGCAAGGCTTTGCGTCTCCTGGATCCGTGGCTTCCAGCCTAGGAGGAGAACTTGCCAAAGAGGATGGTATTGAGGCTGTTGGGACAGCCTTCCGGCCCCGGCTGCAGCAGAACCTTAAGGACTCCTTTTTCGCACTGCGTTCGTGTTCAATCTTGACGCCCAGAAAATCCCGACGCATCTCTCTCAACTCAACACCCGTCAGCAGAGACAGTTCGATGCTCTTCTCCTCATGCTTCGCCAGCTTAGAACTGGGCTTCGACCTCCCCGTCATCTTGCTCAGAGCACGGAGGCTCAGTCGGCACTACTTCAAGTGTATTGATGCGGATCTTCCGGGCGAGCTGGCTCCTACAGGCCAGGATTCGTGGACATCTGCTTCGAAGAGTACCGTCGCAGCGAGATCAAGAAGTGGCCGAGCCCAAGAGGACTCTACCGAAAACATGTCGGGGAACCTCCAGAAGGAGATCTCAAGTTTCATGTCAAGGCATCAGCCAAAGCCTTGCTGGCCTCTCACTGGGAGTTCTGGCTGGAGGACCGAAACTAACGGTTCGGGCGCACTATCACATGATCAAGGCACTTCAGGCCGCAGTGCAAGAGCAGACCCATCTCGGGGATCAGGATGGATACGGGAGAGCGAGTCTTAGACGAAAACGCGCTGCCTGTCCCGAGGAACACAACACTGATCATCGAGAGGTCTCAGCCGGGAAACCTGTTCATCCTACTGCTCCGTCCGAGCCGAGAGATACTCGTGAGGGGCTTTCTCGAAGAGTCGAAGAAAGGGCCTGAGAACCCTGGGTATCTCTACTCGGCCATCAGTGAGTTGGTTGTTCTCTATGATGGCCGTAATCACCCTTGAAGTCGCCAGAGCCGTGGAATTGAGGGTGTGGACAAAGCCTTCCGACGGGGCACCCTTCACTGAAGCATAGCGTATGTCGAGCCTAGCTGATTGGTAATCCAAGCAATTGCTGCATGATACGGCTTCCCGGTACCTTCCTTGAGCAGGCATCCAAACCTCCAAGTCGTACCTCTTGGACGCTATCGGGCCGAGCTCTCCTGTGCAGATGTTAACTACCCTGTAGGGCAGCCCCAAGGCCCTCCATATCTCTTCAACATTTGAAATAAGCTCTTCGTGCCATCTCCAAGATTCCTCTGGCAGACAGTACACGAACTGTTCGACCTTGTTGAACTGGTGAACGCGGAATATTCCCTTTGTGTCCCTGCCGTGTGCCCCCGCTTCTCTGCGATAGCAAGCGCTTAGGCCAGCGTATCTTAGAGGAAGTTGCTTCTCTTCCAGCACCTCGGCTGCATGCATGGCTGCGAGGGGGTGTTCCGAAGTAGCTATCAGGTACAGGTCGTCTCGCTCAAGTTTGTATATCTGGAGCTCGAAATCCTCCAGACTCGTAACCCCTTCGTAGTGCTTTTTCCTCATCATGGCTGGGGGTTCCACCACCACGAAGTCCTTCTTGGACAGGAAACCTAGAGAGAACATGATGAGGCTCTGATCAAGCCAGACTAGGTCCTCCATCAAATAGTAGAACCTCGCGCCTGACACCTTCGCCGCCCTCTCAGTGTCAACGAGTCCGGTCTGCTCCACGTAGTCGGCGTGACTAATGGGAAGATGGTCTATGAGCTCGTGCTCGGCAGGCAGTCCGCCCGTCTGATTTTCGAACATGTTTAGGTTATCCTTGTGGACTTTAGGCTTCCCAAACAACCTGACGGGAACGTTGTCTTCCTCAGCCGTACCGGGCGGGACTGAGGCGTGGACGAGGTTGGGGATGCCGAACAGGTGGCGATTCCTCTTGTCCTCGATATCGGCGAGCTCCTTCCCCTGTTCACGTATCTGAACCGCCAGGTCTCGAGCTCTCCGTATCTTCTGGTCCTTCCGCGCACCACGAGACTTGCCTATTTCCCTGCTGATCACGTTGTGCTCGTGTCTCAACTCGTCCAGCTGACCCAGCCTGCGCCTCCATAGTCGATCGAGCTCGAGTGCTGCGTCTACGAGTCCGGCCTCCTCTCCCCTCCGTCTCTGGGATTCGCGGAGGGCGTCAGGGTCATTGCGCAGGAGATCCAGAACAGTCCACAAATCCATCCGTTCCTGCCAATCAAATCAATAGTCCGACGACTGGCATAATACGATTCTCGAAGGATCCGAAGATGGTTACTGAAGATCTGCAATGTCTCGGTCAACATCAAGGAGCGAGGCTAATCCAGGGTTCAAGCAAGAGAACTGCAGAGAATGAAATCCGTTTTGGAGAGAATTCGAGAGCTAGTGAAGGAGGAGGAAGATCCAGATTCCGTTCTGCATGAGGTCACGCGGATCCTGAGGGATTCCTGTGACCATTTCGATTGGGTCGGGATCTACTTGCTGGAGAGAGGAAGTCTTGTGCTCAATGTCTATTCGGGTGAGGGGGCTGGCACCCACCCTGTGATCGATGTGGGTGAGGGTATATGCGGTCTGGCTGCCAAGGTGGGCAGAACCATTGTTGTACCCGATGTCCGGGGTGATAGCAGGTTTCTGTCCTGTTTCCCATCGACCAGGTCTGAGATGGTCGTGCCGATCATAGGAGCGAGAAGAGTCCTTGGAGAACTCGACATAGACAGCGACACGGTCGATGCTTTCTCCGAAGCGGACAAGGCTCTACTGGAGCAGGTAGCTAATGGCCTTTCGGTGGTCCTAGACAGGAAGTCTTGACGGTCATCGACAGGACATCTGCCAGCAACTTTCAGTTGATTCGGGATCTACTGGAGAGAGTTCCACGGAGCGTTTTCTCGCGCGGCTACAGCGTCAGTCAACGACTTCAATAGGTCTTGAACGTTCTCGTACTGTCTGGGCGGAAGCTTCTCCAAGAGCACTGACGCCCTCACTCTCCGGCTCG
>JAUWBL010000173.1 GCA_030601715.1 Candidatus Geothermarchaeota archaeon
CCTTCCGATGGCGGGATCCTGCACCGAACTCAGGCTCCCCCATCAAGGATCCGTAAGAATCCACAACCGTATATTAATCTTTCCATTACAAAATGCGATTGGTATTCGTAATGCTTTTCCTGAGAGTTCCCCACGATGCCGGTGCCCAGCACAGGACAGATGGGGCGAGAATCTGAAAGCAAAACCTTTCAGATAGCCCAAGAACCATGGGAACCCTATCACGACACAGACACCGTGGCGTCCGTTGATCTCCAGGAAGAGGATGAGGAGGATGTTGGCGTTCTCGTCACTGACGTCGGACCAGTCCTTTCTGAGCTTCTATGACTCGCTGCGGCCACCTAGCATCTCGACCAATTCGCCAGCCGTGATGGCTTCGATGTAGCTGTCAGCCTCTCTGAGGGATTCATCGTACGTGATCAGATAGTCGGCCTTCATCTTGAGCCCCGAAGCCACTATGAGAGCATCCGGCAGCTTCAGCCCGGTCTCCGCCCGGATGCGCCCAGCCTCGTCCGCTACGTCTACGGACACCTCCGCAACCACGTAGTTCGGGGATGTGAGGATGTGGGTTAGGAACTCGTCCTTCTCCTTCAACTCCCCTGCGGTGTGGTATCCCGAGCAGATCTCGGCTACAACAACTGTCGACACGACCCCTTCCAAGGTGCCCTCGTCGGCCATGTCCAGCACCGCCCTTGAGGGGCCGCAGTAGGGTTCTTCCCTGTTCTTAACGCTCACAAAGATGTTTGTGTCTATGGAGACCCTCACTGCCACTCTTCTCGGAGCCTTCTCTGAAATTCTAGGCTGCCCGTCTCCCAAGGTCTCTGGCTCTCCAGGATCCGAGAGAGCTTCTTCACGCGAGCTCTTCTGACAAAGACCTGGTCGCCCTGGGTCACGAAAACCACCTTATCCCCAGGCTTCAGCCCCAAGGCCTCCCTCATCTCCTTGGGGATGGTGACCTGACCCTTCTTGCTCAGCGACGACATTCCGAGTTCCTCCATCTTACCAAACGGTAAAGATTGCTTTACTCATAAGTAATACTCACTATCCCACACTGGTGCCGCCCCTCCTCAACAGCATGGGCCTCCCCCTGGAGCCTTTTCTATGATAGTGAGAACCATTCCATGTGGTGAGCTACATGGAGGAAACCGTCAAGATAGATAGCAAAGGGAGACTAGTCCTCCCTGCTCACATCCGCCTTGACGACCCAAGAGTGATCACGGAATCCACCTTCCAAGACATAGACAAGAAGGTGGAGAAGTGGAAGGAGACAGCTCTCCGCCTGAAGTCTAAAGCCCTCACAGAAGATGTTGAAGAAGAATGGAAGTGGATGAGCCGTGAATACGCCAAAAGGAAACTAAGCGTATGAGGGAGTCCTCCACGCAAGCGTCACACCAGTCAACGTGGAGAACCTTCCAAAGAAGCATCGCCAGAAGCCTCCGGGCCAAGATCCTCGTCGACGCTCTGTTCTGGGAGCGCTTAAAAGGCGGTCACAGACCATAGGAGGGCGTGAGGACATGAGTGGTAGGAGCCCCCACAGAGACGAGGTACAGTCGTTGAGAGAAAGGGGGAGTGGGTTCCTAGAGGTAGCCCGGGGAGCCCTGACCACAGGACGATACAACATCTCGTGCTTCCTTTCTGAGCAGGCAGCTCAACTACACCTCAAGTCTGTGCTGCTTGAGACGGTCGGCGACTACCCACGAACCCACAGGATAAGGGAACTCCTAGCTGAGGCCTCGAAAACCAGGAAGGAGGAGATCCAAGGCTTCGTCCAGAAGAACAGGACGAGGCTGATAGCCTTGGAGGACGCCTACATCATCTCACGGTACACCTCCTCCAAATACACCAATGAAGACGCCGAAGACATGATCAAGCTGGCAAAGGAGATACTCAACCTCACCGCAGAGGTGTAGGAAGATTGAGCCACATGGACCTGCAGAGAGCCCGGGCCACGATGGTGAGGAAGTGGAGAGCTTGGGCGGAAAGGGTCGCAGAGGCGGCTAGGAAGACTCTACCCAACGCGGAAATATACGTGCTGGGAAGCGCGGTGAGGGGAGACTACACGGGAGGAAGCGACGTAGACATCCTGGTAGTCTCAGACGCCGTGCCGAAAGGCCTCCTCCAAAGGGCTGAGACGAAGAGTCTAATGGAGGAAAAGGCAGGCCTCCCCTCCCCAAACCCGATAGAGATCCACCTGGCCAAACACAGTGAAGCGCAGAACTACCTAAGCAGGGCCGGCAAGGACATCGTCAAGCTCTGACAGACCAAACTGCGAAAAGGACACCTCTGACCGCAGACCGAAACACCCCTCCAGTCTCCTTCTAACCCAAACAGCTCGGGAGGAGCTACTCAGCCACGCCTACCATAGAATGTTCTCCACATCATACACCCACACACCGGCGACGGGAGAGAAGGCCTCCAATCCGTCTCAACGAGCTCGGTTATCTTCTTAGCGATGCTGGGCCCGACCCCCGGGAGCTCCTCCAGCTCACCCCGCTCCATGATCTCAGCCACATCCTCCGAAAGCGTCTCAACGGTCTGAGCCGCCTTGCGATAGGCCCTCGGCTTGAACCCGACCCCCTCGATCTCCAAAAGGTCGGCTATGCCGTACAGAACCCGGGCCACATCACTGTTCCTCATGAAGCCCGATCCTCCCCACCAGACAAACCGGCCTTCCGAGTCGTCCTCCCTTCTATGGCCTGATTAGCCAGCTGATCCACCAGCTTCATTCGATCGTCATCCCTGGGCAGATGCCGATACTCAACTCTCCCAAACCTCTTCTCCAGCTCTTCAACCCTCCGAAACAGCTTCCGAAGCCCAGGAGCCCGGACCTCATATTCCCGCTCAAGCTGTCTCACCACCAGCTCGCTATCCATGAAACAGCTGACCTCACGATCCGTGAGCCTCGAAGAGTGCTCCAGACCTCTGATCAGCCCCTCATACTCCGCCTGGTTGTTGGTCCGTCTCCCAACGAACTCCCCCAACCTCTCAACCGTCCTCCCCTCCGAGTCGACGATCAAAACCCCGATGCCCGAAGGGCCTGGATTCCCCCTCGAAGCCCCGTCGCAGTAGAGGCAGAGGCGTTGCTGCATCATCCAGGGTCACACTAGGGAGAACGCGGTCCCTCCGTTG
>JAUWBL010000160.1 GCA_030601715.1 Candidatus Geothermarchaeota archaeon
GGGTGTACAGCTATCTTGACAACAGGTTCTCCCTTGCGGATGAGTTTCCCACATATGTGGCAGCGGAAGTCGTAGTCGCTTATCAACTTTCCCTCCTCCCACAGCTCCATCAAGATTTCCATGGTGCGGCCCTTCTCCTTCCTTTTCCTCTGCTTCTCTTTCCAACGGTCGTAGTTGAGGTATTTCCAGACGGTTGAGGGAGACAGATGCATCTCCTTCGCTATTTCCCTAAGGGTCATGCCTCTGTTGCTCAGCTCCTGAGCCTTCATCATCCTTTCCATGACTTCTTCTTCCGACAACGTTCCGTCATCTCCCTTGTTTGGCCTTCATCTGCTGAAGAATCCGTCGAGCCTTCTCCGGGTAGGGGGAATGGAATAGAACCCTGAACCGTGTGCTGGTCCGTAGACACTTCTGGCACTTCATTGCCTTGGCCCCTGCAAAAATCTGGTGGAAGCCGCAGCTCGGACATGCAACGACTTTGTAGACCGCCATGAGAAGACACCGAAGTATTCCTATCAGAGAGTACCCTTCCACGGGTCTTTTAACTCATTCTGGTAATGGAACGACGAACCCTGTTGACTGCTCGCGGCCGGTTCGTTGCATAATAGTCGTGTCTGTGATGGTCTCTGCTTGGGGGCAATGACCGGTCTGGCCCTAGCGATTTCGTGAACGGGATCTTGAGTAGGGAGCCCCCGCCAGGTCTTTGATCGCGTTTTCCTGCACAGGCTGATGTGTACAATAAGGAAAGGCAAATTACCGTCGCGCTGCAAGAACACTGATTGGCGTTCCATACGGTGTCGAGCAACACTGGGCCAGACGATCTGAAAGTGTACAATACCCTGACCCGCACAAAGGAAACCTTCGTTCCCCTGGACGGAAGGCGCGTCAAGATCTACGCGTGTGGACCGACGGTTTATGATTACGCCCACATTGGCAATCTCCGTACTTATGTCTTCGAAGACGTTCTCCGACGAACCTTGGAGTTGAAGGGCTACGAGGTCTTCCACATCATGAACGTGACAGATGTTGGTCATCTGACCTCTGATGCGGACACCGGAGAGGACAGAGTGGAGATGAGCGCTTCCAGGAGAGGTGAAAGTGCTTGGAAGACCGCCGAATTCTTCGCCGAGGCCTTCTTCAAAGATATTGGAACTCTGAATATCAAGAGACCGCACGTGTTCCCGAGAGCCACCCAACACATAAGTGAGATGATAGAACTCGTCCAGAGGTTGGAACGAAAAGGCTTCACCTACGTGACATCCGATGGCGTCTACTTCGACACGTCTAGGTTCGAAAACTATGGAGAGCTAACAGGCCAAGAGGCGGAGACCCTCCTACCTGGTGCCAGGATAGAGCCCAACCCTGAGAAGCGGAACCCTCGGGACTTTGCTCTATGGAAGCTTACTCCCTCGGGAGTGGCGAGGCAGATGGAGTGGGACTCGCCTTGGGGTAGGGGGTTCCCTGGGTGGCACATCGAGTGCAGCTCGATGGCCATGAAGTACCTAGGAGACACGATGGATATTCACTGCGGAGGAGTCGACCACATGCCGATACATCACACGAACGAGATCGCTCAGTCAGAGGCGGCCACCGGAAAGGAGTTCGTCAGACACTGGTTTCACTGCAACCACATGATAGTTGAGGGGGAGAGGATGGCGAAATCCCTTGGAAACTTCATCACGCTTTCTGAAGTGGTAGCAAAGGAGTATCCGACCCAGGCTCTACGCCTCACGTATCTGACCTCCCACTACAGGTCCCAACAGAATTTCACATGGCGTAGCCTGGATGCTTCACAGAAGAACTGGGAAAGCCTAGTAGGCGTGCTACAGAGGGTGGCTCTGGCTGGAGGAGAGGATGACGCGGGGTTGGACGAGCTCATCGAAAGCACAAGGTTGAGGTTTCTGGATGCCATCTACGACGATCTCAACACTCCGAAGGCTCTGGCCGCCGTCTTCACCTTCGTCAAAGAGGTCAACAAGCTTCTAGCGGAAAGAGGAGTCGGAAGGAAAGGCGCCCAGAGGATCTCTAACCTCTTGGTTGAGCTCGACCAGATACTTGGACTTGGATTGAATGAAGCAATTGAGGACAGGCGGATTCCGGGCGAGATTCTCGACATGATTGTGCGACGGGAGGAAGCTCGAAGGAATGGAGAATACGGGGTGGCGGATGACATCAGGGCGGAACTTGGGAAACGGGGATACATAGTCGAAGACACACTTGAGGGACCACTCGTCAAGAGAGTCCCTAAGCCCCCCTAGATACATGGGGGATAACTTGGTTGATGAGGATGTCTTTCGGGCTCTGGAAAACGGGAACGTGACTATCCCCATTGACACTGAACCGAGGGAAACCACAGCAAGATACTTCGTAAGGGATCTAGGCGAAACAGCTCAGTTTCTCGCGTGGCTGGCAACCATAAGGCAGAACTGAGCTTCTGTCTCCCGACGTGAGATACTCGTGCAGTGCATGATTCCTCTCCAATTTCTTTCCGACGGAAAAACGCTGAACGGTCAAACGTGGGAGGCTCGTTCGATTACAACCAGCTGTGACCTTCTTATGTTGTCTTGGAGTATTGTGGATCCGGGACTGGCGAAGAAGCAGACTGAGGGGTTGCCCTAGCCACTCACTGTATGTTGCTCACAGCTGTGTGACGGTATGGATAGGTTCATGAAGCGGCCCTCTAAGAGAATCGTCCTGACAATCTTGGCACTCATCTTGTGGGGTTCTGCTGCTCTCCTTTTTGCATCGTCTGAGAGAGATGTCCTCAAGCTGGCCACTACGACGAGTACATTCAACTCAGGCCTCCTGGAATACATCCTTCCTGATTTTGAGGAACGACTTCGCGCAACGGTTAGGGTGACCCCGGTGGGCACGGGGCAGGCCCTCGCGTTGGGGATGCGAGGAGACGTAGATGTCCTCTTGGTTCACGCCCCCGATGAGGAGACCCGGTTTGTGGCGGAAGGATACGGTGAGAAACGATATCCAGTCATGTACAATCGGTTTGTCCTAGCTGGCCCCCAGAGCGATCCTGCCCGCATCCGCTCTGTATCAACAGCTGCCCAGGCCTTCAGACTCGTCTACGATACCAAAGCCATCTTCGTTTCGAGGGGTGATCAGTCCGGGACTCATGTGATGGAGATAGGGATCTGGAGACAGGCCGGATATAGTTACGAGGTGGAGATAGACACCCCCAAGAACGGCTGGTACATGTCGGTGGGGGCGGGGATGGGCGACGCTCTTCTGAGGACGAGCCAGCTTCAGGGGTACGTCATGACGGATGAGGGAACATATCACGCTTTTGCGGGGGATCTGAACCTACAGATCCTCTTTGAAGGGGATCCGCATCTCGTCAATCAGTACAGCGTGATCCCTGTGACCCCTGAGAGGTTTCCACACGTGAACGGTAGGCTGGCCAGAGCCTTTGTTGAGTGGATAACATCCAGTGAGACGCAGAGCCTGATATCCTCTTTCCGGAGGAACGAGAATCA
>JAUWBL010000166.1 GCA_030601715.1 Candidatus Geothermarchaeota archaeon
GCCGTCAGCGGAGGAGGTTCGGGAACGGGGATCGCCGCCCTCATAAACGGTCAAGTGGACCTAGCTGACTCCTCCCGTCCCATCAAGACACAAGAGATGCATCAAGCCTCAGAGGGAGGTGCGAATCCGATAGAGTGGAAGTCCGCCTTAGACGGAATAGCCGCCGTGGTCCACCCGAGCAATCCAGTTGATTCTCTCAGCTTGGAACAGCTGAGAGGAATCTATGCGGGAGTCATCACCGACTGGAGCGACGTAGGAGGGACGCCGGGAGTAATCGTGGCCTACGGCCGACAGTCCAACTCGGGAACCCATGTGTTTTGGAAGGAGTTGGTGCTGGGCGACGAGGATTATCGAAATGATATGTTGCATCTCAACGGTAACGCCGATATCGTTGAGGCCGTCTCCCAAGACCCAAAGGGCATAGCCTACGTGGGGATGGCGTATGTGGCTCAGAGGCAAGGGGACATCAAGGTCCTCGGCGTGAAGACAGATGAAAGTTCCGACCCCGTGTTCCCCACCCCGAAAACGATCCTCAACGGAACCTATCCGATATCGAGGTTTCTCTACATATACACCGACGGGATCCCCCAAGGAGCTGAGCGGGACTATCTGCGCTGGATCCTCGGCAACGATGGACAAGAAGTTGTCGAGGAGCAAGGATACATCCCGATCCCCTCTTCCTTGATGGAGGAGCAGCTGGGGCAGCTTATCTGACCGCTACGCTTCTTCTGTTTCGGACGCGAGATGAGATCGCCCAAAAGGCTTGGGGAGAAGATAATCGAGCGCCTTCTTCTCCTCAGTGCCCTCGTCTCGATCCTCCTAGTGGCGCTGATCTTCCTATTCCTCTTCCGGGAGGGACTCCCCGCCTTCGCCGAGATCCCGCTCCTCTCCTTCCTGACAGGAGAAACGTGGCAACCCGTGGCCGAGGAGCCGAAGTACGGGATCCTGCCTCTCCTGTCAGGCACGATGCTGGTCACAATCGGCGCCGTCGGAGTGGCCGTGCCCCTCGGCATTTCCACGGCGCTGTATCTGTCCGAGGTCGCCGGATCCAGAGAGAAGGAGATACTGAAGCCCTTCATCGAATTGCTGGCAGGTGTGCCATCGGTCGTGTATGGGTTTGTGGCGTTGACCGTCTTGGCGACAGCTGTTCAAACTCTGTTTGGCAACACCTTCCGTCTGAACGCCCTCAACGGAAGTCTTGTCCTCGCCGTGATGATTCTTCCCACAATCGTGAGCATAGCGGAGGATGCGTTATCCGCGGTTCCCATGGAGTACAAGGAGGCCGCGTGGGCCCTAGGCGCTTCGAGGTGGGAGACCCTCAGGAGGGTGGTCCTTCCGGCGGCGTCCTCGGGTGTCTTCATCGGCGTCATATTGGGCATCGGGAGGGCCGTGGGGGAGACTATGGCAGTCCTGATGGCCACGGGCAACTCTCCGGTTGTCACAGCGGATTTTTTTCGGTCGATCGAGACCATGACCGCCGCCATAGCGATAGAGATGGGTGAGGTCGTCTATGGAAGCGTCCACTACAGCGCGCTCTTCGCCATAGGGTTAGTCCTATTCGCGATAACCTTCGTCATCAACCTAGCTGCGGACGCGTTTGTGGAGCGGAGTGTCAGGAGATTCAAGCGTTGAACAAGAGGAGCAAGGAGACCCTTTTCTTTCAGATCCTGAGGCTGGGAACCTATGTTACGGTCTCGACAGTGGTTGCGCTCCTAGCCTATCTAGTGTATATGGGCTCAGACATGCTGAGCTTCAGCTTCGTAACCTCATTCCCTCGGGAAGGCATGACAGCGGGAGGAATCTACCCTACCGTGGTCGGAACACTGTATCTGATGGCTCTGGTGCTTCTCCTCTCCTTGCCCCTCGGAGTGGCCGCCGCAGTTTACCTCTCAGAATATGCCGGTGAAAGGGAGAGCAGCCTTGTCAGGATCATTAGGATAGCGACGGCCAACCTGGCGGGCGTTCCTTCAATAGTATATGGACTCCTAGGGCTGGGTCTCTTCGTCCTCTTCCTCGGATTCGGGTTCAGCCTGCTCTCCGCATCTCTCACCCTCTCCCTGCTGACCCTCCCGGTCATA
Organism: Candidatus Geothermarchaeota archaeon; assembly: GCA_030601715.1. Classification (GTDB taxonomy): domain Archaea; phylum Thermoproteota; class Nitrososphaeria; order Geothermarchaeales; family JAUWBL01; genus JAUWBL01. The sequence continues at coordinate 2,079 of JAUWBL010000166.1, forward strand.
ATCACGGCATCCGTAGAGGCCCTGAAAACCGTTCCCCACTCCTACAGAGAGGCCGCCCTAGCCTTAGGAGCGACAAAATGGCAGACAACGAAACGAGTGGTTTTCCCCCACGCCCTGCCGGGCATCCTAACCGCTAGCATCATAGGGCTGAGTCGGGCGGCGGGTGAAACCGCCCCCATAATGATGACAGGAGTGGCCTACTTTCTGTCCGGTCTCCCTCAATCCGTCATCGATCAGTTCATGGCACTGCCCTTCCACATTTTCGCCCTGTCGACTCAGTCGCCCAACCCGGACCTAACGCGCCCCATCCAATTCGGAGCTGTTCTGGTCCTCCTCCTTCTAGTTCTCTCGATGAACCTCGTGGCGATTCTTCTACGAACCTACTACAGGAGAAGGTTGAGTTGATCGAATCCTTCAAGAAGGTGAAGATCGACGTAAGGGCGCTCAACGTGTGGTTCTACAAGAAACACGTCCTGAAAGACCTCTCCATGAGATTCCGAACCAACGCCGTCACCAGCATCATGGGACCCTCGGGCTGCGGGAAAACCACCCTGATCAGATCGCTGAACCGCATGAACGAGGTGCTGAAAGGCAGCAGGACGGAAGGTGAGGTACTAGTGGACGGCGAAAACGTGTACGACTCTGACATAGATGTCTTCGAGCTACGTAGACGGGTGGGGATGGTCTTTCAGAAACCCAACCCATTCCCAAAATCGATATTCGAAAACGTCGCCTTCGGTCTTAGGATCCAAGGAATGAACAAGCGGGACCAGCTGGAAGAAAGGATAATGGTGAGCTTGAGGCGAGCGGGGCTATGGGATGAGGTCAAGGATCGAATGGAGGAGTCGGCCCTCACTCTGTCCGGAGGGCAGCAACAGAGGCTGTGCATAGCCAGGGCATTGGCCGTGGAGCCTGAGGTGATCCTGATGGATGAGCCTACGTCCGCTCTTGACCCGGCGGCCACAGCGAGAATCGAGACTCTGATCCGAGAGCTGGCCAAGGACTACACCGTTGTGATCGTCACTCACAACATGCAACAGGCCGCGAGGGTATCGGACCTGACAGCTTTCCTATATATTGGAGAGCTGATAGAGTACAGCCCAACTCCCGACATTTTCGAGAACCCCCAGAACGTCTTGACAGAGAAATACATCACGGGAGAATTTGGGTGAGAGTGAAATGGCTCGACTTCTCGATCCCGGCTTGGAGACGCTGGCCCAGATGTTTTCAAAGATGGGGAAGC
>JAUWBL010000181.1 GCA_030601715.1 Candidatus Geothermarchaeota archaeon
TCCGGTCGGAGCGTCCACCGCCACCACGGGCTTCCCGGAATCGTTGATCATGCGCACCAAGGTGCTGGTGGGACGCCTCAGCCGACCCCGCACACCGGTCCCAAGCATCGCGTCCAAGACGACCTCGGACTCAGACAGAAGGCTCTCAAGCTTGGAGAGATCCTCGTCAGTGAGCCACGACGTCCGAATCTGGTTGTGAAGAGCTTCGAGGGCCTTCCAGTTTGCCCGAGCCTCCCCAGTCCTTATCTTTTCCGGCGTCCCGACGAGATAGACTTGGGCCTCCCATCCCCGTCTGGCGAGGTGCCGCCCCGCGACGAGGCCATCTCCTCCATTGTTTCCGAGGCCGGCGACCACGAGCACCTTGCTGAACCCGGGATACATTTCTACTGTGGTCTCGGCGACCCCTTTCCCCGCTCTCTCCATCATGTCAGCTATCGAAACGCCCAAGTAGGCTGCGTTCCTCTCAATGACGGCCATCTCCTCAGTCGTTACATTCTGGGGCAAGAATCGCGCTAGGGTCAGGGTTACCTGCCTCCGGGGATGCCATACGGTATGACTGGGTCCCTTCAAAAGGGCCTCTATGTAGTGATCCTTCGTTGGGGGCAAGGAGATGCTCGTTGAGGCAATCTTGGAAGCCTTGGATCACCTGGCTGAGAGCAAAAGGATTGAGGTGGGGGATGAATGCGTTGTGGGAAGCGCCCTTCTGCCCGAGGCGCGCTTCGAGGAGGCGGTGGCAGTGTTGACATCCAAGGTCAGGGAAAGCCTTCCCCACGGTGAGGTGATCCTCTGCAGGATCCGGGAGGGACGCGTCGTAGACATGGGTGCGGAATCCCTGAAGGTGGCGGATGGCTTCTACGCCGAGGGCTATGACTACGACAACCTCAGCGTCTTCCACCTGAGGGCATACCTTCTGACGGATGGGAAGCGACGTTGGACCGCCGTCTACATGGACGAGAACTCAAGGACTCCGTGGTGGCCTCCTGAGGAGAGATCCCGGCGGAACACCTAGAGGCCTCCAATAGATAAAGGTCTGATCGACCTTGTCTGAGTGGTAGCGAGGGGCCGGTAGTCTAGCCTGGTAGGACACTCGCTTGACGTGCGAGAGGTCGCAGGTTCGAGTCCTGCCCGGCCCACCACGGGGGCCAGTAGCTCAGGCTGGTAGAGGTTCCGCGCCGATAGCGCCCGGCTTGCACCCGGGAGGTTCGGGGGTTCAAGTCCCCCCTGGTCCACCACAACCGACGAAATCCTTCCGATTCACGTCCCCCGACAATGTTCGAAACATTAAAAGAGGAATCCGTTGGAGGTATCACTTGAAGCCGAGGTAGCTCAGCCTGGGAGAGCGCCCGACACGGGCATCTGGAGTGTTCGTGGGCGACGCTGAAGACCGGGGTGTCGCCGGTTCAAATCCGGCCCTCGGCACCATCACTTATGGCTCAGAATCGCTCTCTGAGAGCTGTTTTGCCGCATTCTAGCCCAATAAGTCGGCATTGATTCTATGGGCTCTGGCGGTTTTCTCGGACGGCAGAACTAGGAGCCACAACCAAGTGATCGATGAGACGGGGTTCAGCTATTCCTCCGTCGGCTCCGCTCTCAACAGGCTTTGGACCAAGGGTCTGCTCTTGAGGACGGAAGAGCCCATTCACCGGTTCGCTCGCAGATTCAGAGGGAGGGCCGGCGTGGGGCAGAACGTCCGGAGCTTCTACCTGTACGTGCTAGCTCCCAACGGGAAAGAAGAGGTCTTTCTAGAGGGGAGAAAGTTCGTGAAGCGCGAGGATGAGTATGTCGACAGGAGGGGTACGAGGGTTGACAGCAAGTCCCAGCTCATCCTCGAGTTCATCAAGGAGAACAGTGACCATTCGTTCTACAGTACAGAGATCGTTGAAGCTCTCAAGGACAGGGGTGTTAAGCCAAGCGACGTCACGGCGAATGTCCGGAAAACCTTCGAGAAGGAAGGGCTACTCTACGTCAAGGGCTACAGGTCAGGAACCAGAGAGACGCCGTTTGCGGAGGGCTACCTTAAGACCTGGATGGACCAGGCCAGGCCGCGGGAGGAAGCGATCATCGAAGCGGTCCAAAAGACCGACGACAAGCTAGCGGAGAAAGCCTCCGCCAGCCCTACCGTTGAGAGGATACACAGGATGTGCGGGTGACTTCGATGTGTTCCTCGCGAGCTTTGACGCCGACGGCAACCAGCTCTGGAATGTCACGTGGGGGGAACAGATAGAGACTCGGGCAGGAAAGTGATGGTGGACGGTGACGTCTACATAGTAGGATACACGAGGTCCTTCGGCCACGTCCCTGGTTCGCCTTGCGCCTTCCTTGCCTACTCGGAACTTCCCTGCTATCGTGGTGGCGTGGAGGCGGGGGTCTCCCTTCTCTATGTCGAGGTGTGGGACGTAGTGATAGGACCGTTCCACCTAGTCCTTGGGGTTCTCGAGGATTCCATCTATGGTTTCCCCGTCCGTCATTCCTTGACGCTTGGTCTCCCTAAGCTCAAAGCCGTATTCGCTGTAGAGGCGTTCCTGAACCTCCTACTTCTTCTTCTCGTAGGCGTGTCTGAGCTTGACGCTTGGCTTCTTGGTTCGCATCGTCCCGTCTAGACGGTAGAAGGTTTCTCCCTGAAACCGCGCGGGAATGACTCTGTAGACCTGTCCCAGTCCTCTGGCCGTGATGTAAGCTTTGTATCGGGCCGAATCGCGGGCGGCCTTGTCGATCTGGTTCATCACCGGCATGCAGTAGAAGTAAATCAACTTCTTGAAGCGGAAGCCCATCATCGTCTTGCTTAGGAGGCGGTTCGCCTGCGACATGAACTCTCTGGAAAACCAAGCTTGTCCAGGTTCGTCAAAGAGGACAACGGAGCCATGCGGAACAACATGTACAGCGTCTATTAACTCGTCAGCCGTGAAGGTGACCTGGATTTCCACTGTGGCCTCTGGGTGATCCCTAAAGTTATTGTCTAGGGGTTTCCGCTAGCCTGAGACACCACCA